>JACQIF010000060.1 GCA_016198635.1 Candidatus Aenigmatarchaeota archaeon | reverse complement strand
ATCTTACAGGGGTGCGCGAGTGCCTGAGGGGAAGGAAGGATTAGTACGAAAGGAACATCCTTTCGGCGCCACTGGTGTACCTGTTGTCCGACCGGGCATTGCAGGGCAGCTACGCGCCAGACGATAAGGGCTGAAAGCATCTAAGCTCGAAGCGTTCCTCAAAAATAGGCACATGGCCGTCGTAGACTACGACGTTGATAGGCACGGGGTGTAAGCACGAAGCTACGGCGACGTGTTCAGCCCGCGTGTACTAATCGCCAGAATAATCTTGACGTGGGTTCGTCGCAATTGCCGCAGGCTTGCTTGCGGCGGTTCAGCGGATCCTGGGTTCAAACAGTGGTCACTACTCTATGGACTATGAACGGCACTATTTTTAATTTGCATCTGGGTTAGCGGACGCTCTGCACGTGTCCTCGACTCCCGTCGACCTGCATAATATATTCTGCTACGTCCAAAGATAGAGCAATGAAAGGGGACGCGGCATATTGGCAGCGCATGCCTCAACTACGCAAGCACATGGGACGCAAAGGCAGGGGCTTCGTCAAGGTTCTATTCGGGGAGAAGCCAGAACTTCAGGAACACGCGTTGATGGCATTGGGTTGTTCACACTGTGCTAACGTCGGTATCGAATCGTTTGTTGGTGTACTAGGCAGGGGACTAAAGGGGATCCCCACGCTATACATAGTTCCAACCAATAACGGGCATCTTGAAAAGAAGGGGGATGTCAGGCTCAGGCTTCATGAAAACGAGATAATGGAGACATATTTCGACATGGACTTTCTGGAACGCTACGGCTTTGAGAACTTCGGCACGCGTATCTATCCTCTTGATGGATTGAACGTAAACCTCAGCGCCTCATACAACGACATCATGGTCATGAGGCTCGATGCGGCGCTGCGCCTCGCAGGCGAACCGGAAGTTTCATACGATTTTAGGATTGGAAGTGGTAGGCATCCAAAGGTTTCCTGAAGATAATTTTGTAAACAGGGGCTATCCCGGATACTGGAGGCGGGCCGGCAACTCCGGGGACGCCGATAGGATAGGCCGCCTCCTTCGGAGCAAGGACTGGATTGACCAAGAGCATGGGCTCTTCGCCATGGGCACGCTTGCAATGCTGCAGGACGACGTAAAGTCCTTCTACATACTGCTCGGCCGCGGGGCAACAGAGCAGGCGACCGTTTACTCCGTGCCTGCCAAGATAGAACGTATAGAAAACGATCCTGCCCCATTCAAAGGTTTCAGCGGCAGAGAAGGCATCCGCATGAGGCTTGATGGCAAAGGCGTCTACATGGTTCCGTGCGATCTGAGAAGATTCTACGGAAGCCTGCCAACACCGCAACACTTCATGAACTTGGTCAGTGGAGAAGACAAAACAGCAGCAATGGCAGGCATGGTATACGACGATCTCGCGGTATACAGTCTCGACTCCAAGTTGGAGTGCCATATGGCAGACAAAGAAGAGATGATTCTGGGCCTGAACGGCGCATACTAAGGTTAAATCCGTTCTTCCCCAAATTTCTGCATGCTCCCAAAGTTCCCTGTCGAGGTGGCGTACCTGGGCGGGCTTCTCCGCAAGAGCAGGCTCGTTGCGCGTGACGAGGCGTACGAAATACACATCGAGCATGAAAGCGAGTTCATCGACATCGTCGACGCGCTTCTCAAACGAAACCTTGCGGGCAAGTACAAGACCGAAGGCTCCACGCTCGTCGTCCACTCCCCGGATATCTTTGATATCCTCGTCTCGTCTTTCGGCCATCCTGATGCTGAACGCCGATGGGCACTGACGCCAGACGTGAAGCACGGCCGTCCGGATCATAAGGCTGCGTTCCTGCGCGGGCTGTTCGACGCTCTCGGTACGTTTGAAGACAAGACGCTCGTGCTGAAATATCCGTGGCACGCTGCCGATCTAAAAGAGGTGCAAACGCTTCTCATAGAGTTCGAGATAAATTCTGTTGTTAAAAAGAATGAACTGCACGTGCGCGACGCCCGTACGTTCGCCTCAAAGATAGGGTCGTTGAGACCGGCGAATGGGAGAAGGTTTGTGGGTATGATGAGTGGGTGAGACTAAACCAACGAATATGTTCTTCCAAGCTGCCAATCTTCGCGGACTGCAATATGCCCCTTCCGCGAATTGATTCCTAAAACCGGTGCTATATAAGGCCGCACTATATGATTCTCATCAATGGACAGAGGAATCTGCGTATCGATCAGAAACCACGCACCGTTTCTTTTTGCCAAATTGAAGGCATGGGGGTCGAAATACTCGCCCTGTTTCACACTTCCTATAGGTATAAGATAATGTTCTTGCACGCCTGTCGTGCATTGCAATGCCAGTTGTGTAAGCATGGCTTTCTCAAGACATGCTCCAACGCCATTTCTGATAACTGTAGAAAATGGTGCGACATGTCTGCCGTTTACCTCTTTGGCGTTCTGCCCGAACAGATCCTCAACACGGTCCGTATCAGGCTCAAGCCGGTTATGTATGTCACCGTATGGCAAATTTTCTGGAAGACCGTCGAGACCGGAAAGCACACCGTCTATATCGTCGATAACATAAGAGCCTGCACTGCCCCATCCTCTCAAGACCGTAGCGCCTTCATCGAGCCTAGGAATGACGTTATTTGGTTTCTGGGAAGCGTAGATACCAAGAACCTTTCCTGCATCAAGAACGTTCGGATCGCCCATACGATAATTATCGTTAAACTAGTATATAAATGTTACTACTTGTTCATGACATGTATATAGCCTATTTATACTTGTTTTTAATAGTGTTTAAGAGGTGTGCCGGCGAGCGACTACCGGTGCGTTCGAATCATGAAACTCGGTGTCAAAACCGGGTTAATGTTGAGCACTGAGGAAGGTCCGCCCACCCGTGAAAGCACCTCAGGCGAAAGCCTGTAGCCTGCGAAGGTTAACTCCGTATCAGAAACGATACTCGAATACGTTCGGGATGAACGCAAGCGACTTTGCTCGTATTTGGGATGAAACGGACGGAGAGGTGTGGTGCAAGGCCAAGTAGGCTCTGATGACCAAAGAGGAGCGGGTAGGCTGCTAGTTCCCGTTCGTAAGGGCGGGGATCGCGGGGATGAGAGTCCCTGTTGAAGATGAATGTCGCATGGGCCGCCTGGGAAGCGTGCAGTGCTAGCACAGCATCGAGCTGTGCCAAACTGTTGCGGAGGGCCCTAACATAAGGTGGACTACGTCCGGCACACTATTTTCTATATTTTTAAGCGTTTGGCATCTAAAAAAATCGCGTCCTGTCTCGTTCTTCGTTCCTCCTGCTCTTGTTTTCTTTTAGAATCCGTTTCATATCTTTTAAATGCGCCTTCTGGATTTTTTAATAAAGCGTTGAATTTCGTCACCAAGGGACCGTCTTTGAAGGTTTGGACTATGGGTCGCATGTCTTTAGCTATCATCCACATCAGATCGTCTGGCCTAAAAAGAAGTACTTGCTGTCCATCGTAACTTACGCTCATACGCGCCTTCTCTGTGCCAAGAATACTATACGATGTGCTGTTACCATCGTATTCCAATTCAGACCAATTCTCACCCTCTGTGTAGCCTAGATCAAAACCAAAAAAATCGTGGACTTCGTGTTTGAGGTGTCTCCAAGGATCACCTTCACGTCTACCGTAGAATTCCTCGTGGTTGCCGCCAGATGGAATAGAAGTGCAGTATCTCCTCACAGCATCTCTGATGAAGAGTTCTGTATTATCAAGAAATTGTTTTCTTTGCAAGACGGCCTTTTCAAGTTCCGACGTTGACCGCAGACTCATATTATCTTATGGGTTCGCAAGAATATCAAGCTTACGTGGCGCGGCGGGCGGGATTTTCCACAAATGTCCCCGAGTGCAGACGGGGGCGTCTGCTTTTGAACCCGCGACGGCTTGCGCCGACCGGCGTCTCAGACCGGCGCACTACCACTATGCGACCGCCGCACCACTAAAAAGATTGGTGTTGCGAAGGTCATTCCTTTACGACCACTTCGGTGGTAATATCCAGCGAAGTGCGGAACCGAAGGTTACGACCACCGCAGTGGTAATGTCCCAATCTTGACACAACGTATAAATAGAAGTACTCAAAAGGTATTGTGTCTCAGACCGGTTAGCATTATGCGAGGATTCGAATCCGTGCGATCTTGACGCTGGCCGCCCCAACAAGGGGCACCATTTTCTACTTCATCAGTGCGAACAGCTTCTCCGCATCTATTTCCATCGCCACCGCCGGCTTCTCCAAGCCCCAGTTGTTCAGGACTTCGGGATGCACTTCGCCGATGTAGCCGAGGCTGGCGCCGCCAACGATGATCTCAGCAGTCCGGCCTTCGATGTACGAGTTATGCTGCGAGCGCTTTAGTGCGTACGCCAACCCGAGGTTCTTCATGAACGCATCAAGCAGCGACGCGATGTGCTCGTAGCTCACGCTCGTGTCTGTAATCGCAATTACAAGCTTGCATACGTCGCGCGTTTTCGTGTCCTTACTCTCGTCCAGTACGACAGCATCGCCTACCTCGAATATCTTCTGCGGATAGTCGACGTGGCGGTTCGCCGCGAGGAACTCAAGCGCGCTTGGCAAAAGCCACGAACGGAAGCAGGACCAGTTCTCTGACTGGGCGTTCGCTATCTCAGCGACAGGCGCATGCGAGACGCGCATGCGGTCGAAGAGGAAGTGTTTGTTAGTTAGCGTGTACGAAGCGAACTGCTGCAAGCCCAAACCTACTAGCAGTTCCTCGAGGCGATGCGTGAAGCGCCCCATCGGCAACAACGAACCGCGTGTCGGCATCTTAGGCATTATCGGTTCAAGGTTCTCAAGGCCGTAAGCGATTATCGCGTCCTCGGCGACGTCACGCATGTGCATTATGTCCTGACGGTACGGTACGTACGTCACGCGCAAACTTGCGCCTTTAGGTTGCACGTCGTACTGCTGTTTTTTCAGGAGAGATGTCAGTTCTTTGGCGGACAGTTTCAGGCCGGAGAGTTCGTTGACATAGCCGAGCGTCACGAAAGCCTCTTTTGGCTCGAGATCTGGTGCGACCAGCTTCTTGCCTTCAATGAAGACATCGACGCTCTCCAGTTGCCCTCCACGGTCTGCGAGAGCTAACGCAACGACGTTGAGCGCCACCTTCAAACGTCTCAGGTCAAAACCAGAGCACTCTATAAAAACGTCGCGCGTTGCGGTCGTGACCTTTCCGGTATGCTCGGAGTTTATCACAGGTGGCATTGAGAGCACGCTATCGTCAGAGTCCACGAACACAGGATACTCGCTTGCGCCGGCAAGCAGGCCACCAAACTCCTTGCCCTTCTGGTGTTGTTTGAGAATCTCACGAAGCGTAAGCTTGTCATTGAAGCCAAGAGGCACGAACGAAAGTGCGTCGGGCTTGGCAGCGGTGAAGTAGATTGGCGATTTGATGCGCGACAGATCGTATATTCCTATCGCCACGTCCCTGCGACCACGGCCGAATGTTCCTGCGACCTTCTCCTGCAACTGTATCGACTGCGCAAGCGCCTCTTCTGTGAGCTTGAGTCCGCGTACAACCGCACATACTGTATAAGGACGCACCTTCTTCACTTTTAGGTCTGTCTTAACGACGACTCCGGACTTTTTCATGGTGTAGCGTGGCATTCCGCCTTTTCCGTAATGGCCGCGCAGGACGCGCGCTATGCCTTCCGTACTCCACAAGTCAGGGCGGTTGGTATCGGCCATGGAGAGGCGCAAACGCACGTCGCTGCCTTTTTTCTCCGCGCCCTCGAACTCTGCCTTGACTTGCAAAAGCACGTTCTCCTTTAGCTCTCCGAGAGGTATGCGTTTTCCCACTAGCGCACAGAGATCCTTATATGAGATTTCAATTTTAGGCATTATATCCCACCTCTAACCGGTCGCTTCCTCAGCCAGGCGAGATCCTGTGCGAACAGGTAGCGGATATCCTTCACGTCAAGGGCGAACATAGCTAGGCGATCGATACCCATGCCCCATGCGATGACAGGAACGCTGATGCCCAGCGGCTCTGTCAGTTCAGCGCGGAATATTCCCGCGCCTCCCAGTTCGACCCAACCGAGTGCGTCTGAATATCCTATAACCTCGACGCTCGGTTCCGTGAACGGGAAGTAGGAAGGGACAAACTTTACCCTTTCAACGCCTGCTATCTCCACGGCGAACATCTTGAGAATCCCAAGCAGGTGGCGGAGATTGAGGTTGCTGTCCGCGACTATGCCGCCGAGCTGGTTGAACTCGACGCCGTGAGTCGCGTCTATCACGTCAGGCCGATAGCAGCGGGAGACGTTGAAGTACTTTCCAGGGATATCGATGCCGCTCACTAGCAGGCGCGGCGTAGCTGCCGTATCGTGCGCACGCGGCATCAGGCGCGCAGCACGCGCTTCGCTCCATCTGTAGCCCCAGCCCGTGCTTCCTGTCTTCCCGCCGTTCTCATGCGCCGTGCGCACGGCGCTAACTATGCGCGCATCAGGCAGACGCCCTGCCACAGGGCTCTTCATCACGTACGTAGAAGTCCAGTCCCGCGCGGGATGTGTCTGCGGCTGGTAGAGTGCGTCGAAGTTCCAGAACTCCAGTTCGACAGCAGGTCCAGCGTACTCCTTGAAACCGAGCTCCACCAGCTTCTGCTTCACATCGCGCAAGAACGCAAAGTATGGCTGGCGCTTCCCCGGGTAAACCATGATTCCGGTGGCCTCCACGTTGTACGGCTTTAGTCGTGCGTCGCGCCAGACGCCTGTCTTGATGAGCTCTTCAGTGAGCGCGCCGACGTCGCCGCGCACGCTCTTGCGGGCGCGGGTTTGCATGCTTTCCTTGGCATCCTCGATGAGATTGCGCTTCAGAAGAACTTGTATCAGCGCCGCAGGCGCCTTGCCTTTCTCGACGGCGCGCAAAGCATCTTCGACGTCGTACGCTTCAGGCATCTGAACGAGCGTTACGTCGCCGCCGCGCATCTCCACCCATTTATTGCGCAAAGCCCATGCAAGGCCGACGCTTACGTCCTCAATCTCACGCTGGATATGCTTTACGTCAGTGGGCCCTTTCTCTCGTACGTACGCGACGAGCCTGACCTCTGGCGTTCCTTTTTCCAAATATCTCTTGCCTTCTGGTGTGAGACGGTACATAACAAAGTCTATTGGAAGGGGAATTTATAAAAGGCCCATGATGACGGGTAAGAGGTAGTATACCGCAGCACCCAAAACGCTGCCTGCCAGAACGTCCGACAGATGGTGTTTTCTCAATGCCACGCGCGAATAGCAAACCAATCCTGCAAGGAGGAGAAATAGCACTGTCAAACCGGTATTTTTGAAATAGCCGGCCAACGTCACAGCAAGAAACACCGCTCTCTGCGCATGAATGCTAGGAAAAGACGCCGCGTCCAGACGCTCGAACAGATTTTTATATTGTCTTTTTTCAGGACGCTCCTTGAAGAACCCTAAACGGAGAGGCGCTGCTATAAGATACGTCAGCAAGTATCCAGATACGAGAAACATAGCGCGATCTATATTACCTAGAAGGGCGAAGGACAGTGCGATGGAAAGGAAAACCAAGGAGCCTCCAAGTGCACTCATCTCGCTAAGTCTTCTTTGCCAATGATTTTCTTTGTAAAGCATAATATCATCCAGAGGACAAGTGATGAAATACAGCTGGTACAGCCAAGTTTTAAATACTGCAGTGTTGTCCAGATACCAGTGATACAATGGTTCCATCTTGGACAAAGGCGACGCTCCCTCTAGCAATCATACCTGCAACGCTGTATGTTGCATCTAACTTCGGCCATGAGGCGGCAACAGCACTGGTGGGCATAATCTTCTTTCTGAGCGCCGTGAAGGCGGCCAACAACAACGAAAGAAGGTTCATGGTGACGCTTGCCGTATTCGCCGGTGTCCTCGAATCGGCTTTCGTGGCGATAGGATGGTACAAATACGCAGGCACAACGCTGATTCCGATGTGGATAACTCTGGGATGGAGCCTTTTGGGGATCTACGTGCTCAAAAACGCGCCGCTTATGAAAAACATAAAAGACAGGGTGGTATATCCCGCTCTCGTCGTCTTCTACACGCTGTTAATGGCAGTCACGGGAGTGACGCCCGCTGCCGCACTGTTTTCGGCTTTCGCCATAGGCAGCGTATACATCCTGTCCGCTTCGTCCAAACACCCGGCGTCTTTCTTTGCTTTTGCAGGAATCGTTGGAATCCTCGTGGACTTCGCAGGCACAGCCGCTGGCGCATGGACATACTTCAACAACGGCGTGCCGGTGCCGCCTCCCTTGGCTTTCCACGGGATGGGATACGCATCGGTTCTCGCATTTGCAATGTGGGCAAGCGGAGTGGAGTAGATGTACACCGGTCCGATGTTCAGACCGATACGCATACTTCTCTCAAACAGCATAGCCCTCAACATAATCAAGAATAGCGGCCAGTTTATCGTGGGCGTTGCCCTATTCTTCGTGACCCACGGTTACCTTCTGTGGAACAATATTCTCTTGGGATGGCTGTCTCTCAATCTGGCATATTCAGCGGTCTATCCATTCAATGACATAATGGACTACGAGAGCGACATGAAGAACCCGAAGAAGCACTGGAAGTCATTGGCATCCGGGAAAAAAGCAATGGAGAGAACAGTCAGCATGCTTGTTGCCCTTTTACTGTCTGGCATCCTTCTATCTTCATTCCTGCCTCTAATGTTTAGACTCATACTCGTCTTGCTGCTTATAACCAACTTCTTCCACAGCTCGGTACACACGCACTTCAAATCAAACCCGTATCTGGCGGCGCCGAACATGGCACTGATGCAAGGTCTGAAATTCTCCGCTGGCTGGTTCGCAATGACTTCCAGTGCGGCCGGTTTTCCCATATACTTCATAATATTCCTCGGTACACTGTACTCGTTTTTTTACCTTTTTTACAAGGACTGCCTGACCACAAAGGCTTCTCTGCGGACAAGACTCTACATAAAGTCGTTCTTTGTCGTGGCCGCCGTGACGTTCGTGCACTCGTTCTTCGCTTATGGATTCAAGCTGCTGGTGTTGCTCACACTAATGTATGTCGTGGTTCTTATCGCGTTCTACGTTGTTCACGAACGCTTTACGACATACGACAAGTTCGGTCTTATATCATTCTCTCTTTTCTCGGTTTTCATGATGGGAGGCTTCCTGCTTCTTCTCACATCAACAGGAACAGAGCTAAATAACGATATTGAGAAAGGCATCGAATCTATCCAACATGCGATATCAGACCGCATACCGCCATTGTGGAAAGCGGCATATTCAAGCATTTACAAGGGATTGCAGAAAGATTTTTACGAGATAGCGGAGGTGCTTAACGGGTGGGATTCGAGCCAGCCGATTCCAAGACAGTAGCATATACGACCTCGAGCTTATCCACAGAGTCCTTGAAGGAATACCGTCTGGCCTCCAAGATGCTGGCTGTTCTCATTCTTCGAATATTCTTGGACGACAGAACCCTGATTATGTTTTTGGCGAGGTCCTTTTCGTTGCCAGAACGAAACGTGAACCCGT
>JACQIF010000056.1 GCA_016198635.1 Candidatus Aenigmatarchaeota archaeon | reverse complement strand
ACGTGACTTGGCCCATCGCGTACGACGCACCATCAAAGTGCTCCGGCTCGATTGGGTGTAGCAACGTTCTGTTCGTGGCAGGGCTCATCACCAATCCTACAGCATCCTCATCTGAGAGCGCGTCTGACGCGGCTAAGTGCGTTCTTACTGCGTCTGCGAGAACGTCGTCACCATTTGGCGTGCTACTGACTAGCTTCGCCCTGAAGCCGCCGAGATTATTGTCGAACTTCTCGTTGTAGGCCGTTACGTCCGTGTCAACAAGCTTTCTACCCTGATATGTCGGTGTATCTTCCGGTTTGAGAGGCTGACCTATATGATCGAATGCGTCAGGTGCCACCTTTTTAACCTCGCCCATCATTTTCTGCGCCACGAGACGGGCCTCCCACGGTGTGTTTGTTATCTCCGGTGTGAGAACGAGCCTGTACAGAGTGGAAAGGTTTATGGAGTGGTAGAGGCCAGACAGCGCCGCGACAGGCAGTACGTAACGTGCAATCTCTATCGACTGCTTGGGGACCAACTGTTCGTCGCGCCCGGACAACCTGCCTTTGGAACGCGACTTTATTTCGCGGAGATGACTCTCAAGCAGCGGGATGGTCTCTTGGTAAGCCTTCCACTGCGCCGCAAAGCGTTTCTCCGCGAGCGCCGTGCTGTATGGGTCGTTAAAAGGCGGCATGCGGACTGCAGCCTCCTTGTTTGTAACGTACCGCTGGCTCACCTGGTCGCTGGCGTAATGGAGGTTAAGATGAAGCACATCATGCACGAAGTTCCTCGAGACGTTCTCCAGACCAAACGCGAACGAAGGGATTGAGAATATCTGGTGCCCGGAGTCGTAGCAGTCCTTAAACGTTCGCGTCACGCGCTCGTCTTTTGGCTCATGCGGAAACACTATAGAACTGGCGCCTTTGTGAGAATAGCATGTAATAGCCGCAGCCGCGCTTGTTCGAATAGGATCCGAGTGGTGCGCTATAAGAGTGACCTTGGGCTCCGGGCTCACGACAGGAATCTCCACTACCACACCGCATTTCCTTTACATCAGAAAAGATAAATAGGGACAATAACGAGGTCTATTCTATGAAGTGCCTTTCGTTGATGCAACCTTACGCCGAGCTCGTCGTAACCGGGCGGAAGACCATAGAGAATCGCCACTGGCGCACGACTTACAGAGGCGACATACTCGTCCATGCTTCGCAGACGGTGGACAAGGAAGCGTGCAAGCGCCTCGGGATAAACGAGACCAAGCTCGTACGCGGAGCTATCATCGGCAAAGCCGCTATTGTCGACACCATCAACTACGACTCTATTGAAAAGTTCCGTTTCCTGCAGACGAAACATTTCGCCCCTGACTCTTACTACAAGGACGGCAAGACCTACGGTTTTGTGATGACATCACCTATCAGGCTGCCAAAACCGATAGATATTAAAGGGCGGCTGGGCATCTTCGAGGTTTATGTGACAAAGGCTGGCAGAATAGAATCAAGTGTAAAAATATCGAGAAAAAACAATGGTAAGCGAGGTAAATAAAATGGGGATGGAAACTTTCTTCAACCCAACGAGCGTCGCTGTCATAGGGGCGTCGCGCGACGCGAAGAAAGTAGGGCACGTCGTTTTCCGCAACTTCATAGAGAGTGGTTTCCGCGGACGCGTCTATCCGATAAACCCCAAGGCCGATGAAGTTTTTGAGAAGCGGGCGTATGCGAGCGTGCGCGACGTGCCATCGCACGTGGATCTTGCAGTCATCTGCGTGCCGCAACCGGCTGTTGCGAGCGTACTGGAAGAGTGCGGAATGAAAGGGGTGCGCCACGCCGTGCTGATAACAAGCGGTTTTCGTGAAATAGGCAACGATGAAGCCGAGCATACAATCGCAAAAATAGCGAAGCGCCACAGTATGCGCATAATAGGCCCGAACTGTTTGGGCGTATATGATCCATACACAGGCGTCGATACATTCTTCCTGCCACGACACAGGCTTGGAAGGCCAAAGGCTGGCAATATAGCGTTCGTTTCGCAGTCTGGCGCTGTTGCGTCCGTTATGCTGGATTGGATGGAATCGAAAGGTTACCGCGCGTCAAAGTTCATCTCATATGGCAACGCTGTCGACGTCAACGAGAACGACCTTATAGAGTACCTGGCACGCGACGCGAAGACAAAAGTAATCTGCATGTATCTGGAAGGCGCGCACGATGGCCGCAAACTAATGGAAGTCGCGCGTAAGTGCAGGAAACCGATCATAGTACTCAAAGGCGGGATTACGAGCGATGGAACACGCGCCGTGGCGTCACATACCGGTTCGCTTGCCGGTTCTGCCGAAGTATACTCCGCAGCGTTCCGCCAATCGGGCATCGTGCAGGCCATGGATATTGTGCAGATATTTGACTATGCGCGTACGCTCGTCGCGTGCCCGACGCCGCGCGGAAAGCGCGTCCAGGTTATAACGAACGGCGGAGGCTTCGGTATTCTAACTGTTGATGAGATAGTCAAAAACGGCTTGGAGATGGCTGTCCCTTCAAAAGAGACTGTAAAAACAATACGCAAGTCAGTGCCTCCTCACGTCGTAATAAAGAATCCCATAGATCTAGCAGGTGATGCAACAGCCGAAACGTACCAGGCAGCTATTGATGCCGTAATAAAAGACAAGAACAACGATATGGTCGTTTTAATAACACTTATGCAGGTTCCTAACCTCTCTGACGAGATAGTGAACATCGTACAGGAAGCGTTCCGTGCGTCAAAGAAACCGATAGTAATAGTCTCTGCGGGAGGAAATTACACGGAAGTTCTCAAAAGAACGCTTGACGAAAACGGAGTTCCGACGTTCTCATACCCGGACCGTGCTGTGGCGGCGCTGCGGGCGCTATGGGAATATTCCAATAAAAAATAGAACGGTCTATCCTTCTCTGCTGGAACCAGACCCATCTTTTGTGCGTTCCCTTATGCTCTCCATAAGCTTCTGACGTTCCTCCGCAGCCTGTTTGTCTGCGCGCTCTCTCAATTCGGCTTCAAGCCTCGTTCTCTTTTCCTTACTCTGAAGCTCCTGCTCCATCCTTAGCCTCGATTCCCGGAACTCTCTCTCGAACTTCGCACGCACGTTCGTCTGCACAGTCAGGTCAGCGCCTACGTAACGCTCGACCTCTTCACGCGTCAGGCTCGTGCGAGCGTCTATTTCCGTGACGACAGTTTCACGGTCTGTTGCGTCAAGAGTAAACTCGGCCTCTTCACGCGTGCCGTCTCTCCCAATCTCCACTTTCACATGCGTCCTGTTTCCGTCTATCCTTATTTTTATCTCGACCTTCTCTTCTGCCCGCTGCTCTTCACGCTCTGTCTTCTCGAAGGCCTCGCGTTCGTCCGAGCGACCGCTCAATATGCGTTCGGCGCTGCGTGCTATGTTCAGTGCTGCAGTCGCTTGGCCAAATGATTTTTCGTAGTGGGTGTCGGCGAACGCGTTCTGCGAAACGTTCAGGTGGAACTCCGCCTTCTCGACAAGGTGTAATCCGGCGTTCAGCCTTCGGGCAGTGGCGTTCGTCGTGGCGTTGGCAGAGAGTTCTGCCGCGGCTGTCTTGGCATCCACGATAGTTTTTACAGCGGCTTCAATGCGCTCTGAGGCGCGTTCTTTGAAAAACTCGCTGAAACGGTGTTTTTTCTGTGTTTCGTTGAATGCATGATCTATTTCCGTCTCATTTTCCCCTTCTTCTTCGAGACGTTCCCTTATCTTCTCTTTCTTGTTCTGTATCTCTATCCTGAGCGCTCCTGTGGAGTTGTCTAGGCTGTCCAAGAACGCCTGCAGCAGTGCGCTCTGCTGTTCTGTCAATGCACCGCGCACTTTTATGCGAGCTTCGATGCCTGCGGCAGCAGTAACAACATTGTTTTCGTGCTCAAGAACCCGCTTTTCGATATCAGTCGTCTTGTCTAACTCGTCCACACCTTTGTTATCCTTTAGGGATTTTATTCTGACCTTGACATCTGCCAGCGTTCGCGCGTGCTCGCGCTCGGCCTTCTGGACGGCGTTTAATTTTCCTTCTTCAGCCGCGGCCTTGAGTTCTATGAGACGTTTCTCCGCTATCTGCAGACCGACACGCGCTTTGGCGTCGTCGCTGGTCGCGAGGAGCAGCCTTATCTTATCTAGCGCCACGCCAAGACCCCATAACGGCGAATCGGGTGTCCTTACACTGGCTGACGCACTGGTTTGTGCTTGGGCATCCTGCGCCAAAACCGCGACCGGACTTACCATCATTACTAATATTGCAACGAGCGCTGTGAGTTTCGACATCATATTACCTCCTTTACGAGAGGGGTATAAAAAGCTGCCCGCCTGATGCGCCGCGGGCAGCCGTCCCCTCATCGCCCTTTTCGGGCTACGCTGTTTTGGGAGAAACTATAGATAATGGAACACTGGAAACCGTCCCGCGCTTGTTTTGGAAACCCAGAGCAACCGTTTCCACAGAAGGTTTATTATACGGAAACGGAAAGTAATCTTATGAAAACTGCGTATCTGGCCATCGTGTTGCTGATCCTATTGCCTATGGAAGCTGAAGCGTACTACTTCACGGACTACGACGCAAATGTTGTGCTCGACGGCAGCGCCCAGCAAACGGTCCGCGCAACGTTCGTTCCCGAGGAGACGCTGACGCGCATCGCTATCGGTCTCGCAGACAGTCCGGAGAACGTGCAAGCGACGCTGGACGGACAGATCATTGAGACAAATATCCAGACGTCGGGCGACGGTTACTTCATACTCGCACAGTCACCGCAAATAATAGAACGCGGCGTGCCGCACGAGCTTGTGCTGACGTTCAAATCAAACCCTCCTGAAGAGCGCACGTCACGGGGCACTATCTACAGCAACGCCTTCACGCCAGGCATCCGTATGGAACGCTACTCTCTCACAGTATCGCTGCCGCCGGGAGCTGTCATAGCCTTCGAGAACGAGGCGCCGTTGATATCCCCGACGGCCGCACTTACAACAGACGGCCAGAGGATAAAACTCACTTGGGAGCGCTCGCTTAACGCGGATGAACCATTCACAGCCATAGTCATCTACAAGGAAAAGACGCTTGCGCTAGCGCCGTTGCTGCTTGCATTGGCAGCCGTGGCGTACGTGGCATACAGTCACGGCTACCTGAAGAAGCCGTTGCGTTCCATCTTGAAGGGTAGGGCTGAACCCCATGCGAAAACAAAATCCCCTGCGGTCCGCCGCAAAAAGACGGAGCACAAACCGCTGCTTAACGACGTACGCGATACTCTAACACCAGACGAAAACAGGATAGTCGACGTCGTCATGCGCTTCAACGGCCGCGCCTTGCAGAGTGATGTCGTTCGTGACACAGGATGGTCAAAATCCAAGGTCTCGAAGGTCCTGCGGGGCCTCGAGGTCAAAGGCGTGCTCGTGAAGCAACCATATGGGAAGACGAATATTCTCAAGATATCCGAGAAGTACAAGATATAACTGATTATTTCTTTTTTATTGCCGGGCCAACTCCAAAAGCAGATTCAAATGCCCCGTTTGTTTCTCTTAGGAGCTTCACGGCCATTCGGT
>JACQIF010000055.1 GCA_016198635.1 Candidatus Aenigmatarchaeota archaeon | reverse complement strand
GAGGACTCCGAGTCGTGCATGGCGCAGGCCGTTGACGGTCTGGGCAAGCACAAGAACACACAGAACGTCGTCGTTGTCGGTGCGCGGGAGTACGAATATTCTACAGACGAAACGCGTATGCTCATGGAGATCGCGCTCGCGATGGACGAGATAGTCAGGAATCGCGGACTGTTGAGCGTACACCTGCTTGGCGAGTACAGGGATTACGTCGCAGACGATTTTGCGTACGTGCAAGCGCTCGTCATGAATAAGATGCCCGGAGACCCCATAGGGGTTTACGTCGACCTCCGCCGGCGCGTCCGCCACATCAACGTCCGCATACGTTCGTCGACAGGCAAGCGCACCGAAGCGTATAACGCGCTCGTCACGAACGTAATAGCACCTATAATACAACTGCTCGATACTACGTCGCTGATCGCCAACGCAAAGCAGTACGTCACAGGATACAAAGCCGGCGATCGCTCTATTTACAGGCAACTCTTCCACCCGACTGTGCGTCCGGTGTTCATGCAGACCCGCTACCGCAGCGAGATACCTGAAGGGGCGGAGGTCGTCGCGCGCTACGCGCTGCGCAACGGCGTCGATGTGGAGATATACAAGGTAAAAGGCAGCGTACGCTACGTCTACCACGCCATCCCTCCGGAGTTCAAGCTGAGCGAGGACCACTACACGATTCTCGACGCGGCACGGCGCTACATGGTGGAGCACAAGCCACGCGAGGTTGAGTTTGCCGATCCGGAACGTATGCGCGAGGTCTTTTACAACATAGGGCGCGACCTCATAGTAGATATAGCACAACAAACGGGCGTTACTCTCGAGCGTGAAGAGCTGACGCGTTTAACGGCGATACTCACGCGCTACACGGCCGGGCTTGGCGTGCTCGAAATACTTCTCGCGGACGAAAGGATACAGGACGTCTACATCAACTCGCCAATCGGCTCGACTCCCATATACATATTCCACCAGGACTTCCAGGAGTGCATCACCAACTTCATACCGACGCAGGAAGACGCCGAATCGTGGGCGACGCGCTTCCGTCTCGCGTCCGGGAGGCCGCTCGACGAGGCCAACCCTGTGCTCGATACAGAAGTTGTGGTTCCAGGAGGGCGCGCAAGAGTTGCGATCATTACGCGCACGCTCTCGCCGCAGGGACTGGGATTTGCGCTGCGCCGCCACCGCGACGACCCGTGGACTTACCCATTGTTCATCACACCCAAAACGCGCTACTTCAACGAGCTGTTCGCCGGACTGATGAGTTTCATAATAGACTACTCGCGCACGTTTCTCATAGCCGGCACGCGCTCTTCAGGGAAAACATCGCTGTTGAACGCATCGCTGCTTGAGATTATGCGGAAATATCGGATAGTTACGGTCGAAGACACGCTTGAAATCCCTGTCAACAAACTGCGTGAACTGGGCTTCAACGTGGAGTCATTAAAGTCCCGTTCTGTAATCACCCAAGTGGAGACAGAACTGCCCGCAGACGAGGCGATACGCACCTCGCTGCGCCTGGGCGACTCGGTGCTGATAGTGGGCGAGGTGCGTTCGCTTGAGGCTAAAGCGCTTTACGAAGCTATGCGTATCGGCGCTCTCGCGAATACGGTCGCAGGCACGATACACGGCGACTCTCCGTACGGCGTGTATGACCGCGTCGTCAACGACCTAGGCGTTCCCGCAACATCGTTCAAGGCCACCGACATAATAGTCGTGTGCAACATGATGAAGAGCGCTGACGGATTGTCGCGCTTCCGCCGCGTTACGTCTGTAACAGAGGTACGCAAACACTGGAAGAACGACCCGCAGGAGGAAGGAGGTTTTGTCCCGTTGCTCCAGTACTCGTCTCGTGAGGACGCGCTGAAGCCGACCGATACGTTACTAAACGGCGAGTCGTACATCCTTAACGAGATTGCTTCGGCTGTGCGCGAATGGTCAGGCAACTGGCAGTCCGTGTGGGAGAACATACAGCTTCGTGGACGCATAAAGCGCGCGATAACCGATTACGCAATCGCCAGCAACAAGCCCGGCATAATGGAAGCGCCTTTCGTGGTCGAATCGAACGATGCCCTTCATTTGATATCAGAGCAGCTGCGCAAGGAGGTAGGCACGATACCAGCGGAGCGTGCGTACGGGATGTGGGAAGAGTGGTTCAAGAAACAGGTCAAATAGTTACTTCTTCTTCTCAATGTGCCAGTGGTAGAGTGCTGCTACGCCGAATGCTATCGAAGCGAGGAACATCATAAGGGCGTTTGAGAAGAGCAGCTGCGGCACGAGTCCTACGAAATTCCCTTTCACGACAGCTATCCAGAAGCCCACGAAAGATAGTGCGCCCAGAATAGCGGTTCCTGCTGCCAATCCGTGCAGCATCGAAGAGCGTTTCATAACTTCAATGGACGCTCCGGTGATATAAAGCTTCTCTACGAAAGGGCTTTGTTGCATAAGTCCTAAACCACCCCTACTTTTGCAACAGCGAAGGTAGGTTCAATCCCAAGTTCGTGCATCTCTTGAATGACTACGCAGATATTGTGGCACAGGATTTTGCACAGGACTTCGTTAATCTCGGCGGTCTTCGTCTTGCTCCGTATCTGCGTTCCGAACTTGGCTTTTATCATATGGAAGGTTGTTTCCACGTTAGACCGCTTGTGGTAGTTCTGTAAGAAGTCTTCACGGTTGAACTGGAAGTAGTGGTATAGACGCTTCCAGATACGTGGTTGTCTTGCTCGTGTTACGGTGTTCGACTTGAACGGTATAAAAGGCTCGCCGCCAGCTCGTTCTATGATTTCTAGGTTATTCACGGACGAATACGCCTTGTCTGCGGATACCTGCTTTATGTCAAAATGTAGTTTCGTTGCGTTCACGAGTTCGGGCAATCTTGGCGAGTCTGCACCGTAGCCTTCCGTCACTTCAACAGCCGTGACGATATTGGTCTTCGTTCCACACATCAAGTGAGCCTTTAGCCAGATTCGCACGTCCTTCTCCTTGCCGTATTTGAAGTCGAACCATCGGGCGTAGCGTCTCGTGCTAAAGCCTGAACTGTCAACGGCGAAATCGGTTTCAACGGACGCCAAAGGCAGAGCCGTTTTCATTATCAAGTCGATAAGAACGGGCGTAAGTTCAGGCTTCTCCATATAGCGGGCTACCGTTGTGTAATAAGGCACGGCATCGATGTAGCCTTTCTCCTTCGCGCCGTTCATGTCACTCGTAAATCTGCGTAGCGAGAACGTCGTATAGACTTTCAAAGCCGATGAGAAAACCATATCCGAAAGCGGTAGTATCGGACGCCCGAACTTATACTGCGGGTTCGGCACGCTCTGGCATAAGTCGTTCAAGAGTCTCATAAAAAGTTCCTTCTCGTGGGTTTGGGCGAGAGTGTACGACGTCCAGTTTTGCCCATAAGTCATCTTCATTGTTTTTGTGGTCGTAACCGTGCCATCTTGGTTAAGGTGACGATTGACGATGAGCTGGACTGCCCAGATGTGCTTGCATCGAACACCGAGAACGTTACGTTTCTCGAAATCAGGACAGTCGCATTGAGGTTTATAGCCGACGTAGCGAACTGTGTATTTGCCCATTCCGCTCTGTGACGGTACGAGATATTCACCCGTCGGTTTCTTGGAGATGCGGCATGTTTGTGCTATTTGGAGACCTTTTTGTCTCCGTATCTCGTTCGCTGCCTCAGACCCCATTACACCACCTGTATTATGTACTACCATACTACTCTATGGCAGGCATAACTATTTAAGTACGTAATACCGTACTACCATAATGCCCTCTCAAAAGAAAACTACGAGCATAAAGGTAGACCCAGAACTATGGAAAGAAGTTAAAAAGAAATGTATTGACGAAAATATAGATGTTTCTGATTGGTTGGGGAATCTGATCAGGAAGGAACTAAAACGGAAATCGTAGTGGCACTTCTTATTTACAACCGATGGTTAATTTTAGCCCTAAACGTGGCTTAGAGTTATCATTATGCTTATATACTACTTTATACAT
>JACQIF010000058.1 GCA_016198635.1 Candidatus Aenigmatarchaeota archaeon | reverse complement strand
TTCTAAGCCTACTTTAGTGCCTTCTGGATAACTTTGGAGGACAGAAAGCAAAGCTGGACTTGGATGTACGTAAATGCGTGCCCTTTCAATCATCGTTTTTTGTTCTGCTACGCTTCCACTGTGAATGATGCCAAATAAGTGAGAAACCATATTTTAGAACTAGCCGCTAAAGCTTAAATAATGAAATACCGTTTTCACTCTTCCTGGAACTTTTCCAGGTTAAGGGCCTCCACAGTCTCGTCGTCCGCGCCGCGGTTCTTGAGCATCTCTCGTGCCATCAGGTACAGTACGAGCCCCACTGACTTCTTGCCCTTGTTGTTCGTCGGGACAACAAGATCCACGTACGCCGTATCGTTGTAAGTGTCGCAGAGAGCGATGACAGGGATGCCGCGCTGGATAGCCTCCTTGAGCGCTTGCTTGTCTGACGCGGGGTCAACGAGTATCACAACGTCTGCCTCGAAGTAGTCCCGGAACGACGGGTTTGTCAGTGCGCCTGGCATGAAGCGTCCGACAATCGCGCGGGCGCCTGTTGCGTCAGCGAAACGCTGCGCGGCCTTGTGGCCGGCTGCCTTGCGGCTCACGACGAGCACGCGTTCCTTTCGATACTGCGCCAGGAAAGAGCCTGCAACCTTGACTTTGACGTCCGTCTTCTCTATGTCCAGCACGCAGAGCCCGTCCGCGCGTCGCTTGAAGACGTACTCCATCATGTTCTTGTTCTTCTCGCGCATGCCTATGTGGACGCCTGCCGCCAGGTAAGCATTGCGGTCTACCAGTTCCGTCACTTCAGCCATACAATCGACAAACGTGGGCGGGTTAGGTATTTAAACGCTGTGCAGTTACGTTACGCATGACCAACCAGATAGGCACCATGGTCGTGATATTCGGGGGCATCTTCCTGATTATCGCGCTCGCTGCACAAGGCTGGCTCTCGGACAGAAAACACGCGAAACGCCACGACGTTACTTCTTAGACTTCTTTTCGAGCTTCTTTGGTAGCCGGCGGCGCACGGATATAGGTATCACTCCGGCAGTGAACTCCTGCATGGCCAAAGGCAGAGGCTCGGCAGACTTCTCTTTTATGCTGATGAGAAGCGGTGCGCCTACCGATATCTGAAGAGCCCGCGCCCCGATTATACGGGTCTTCTCGAACTTCGTGAACGTGTCGAGCTTGAATACCCCGTTGATGGAGTCCTCTGGCATAAACATAGCACCTTAGACGTAAACACATGTATTTAAAAGCAGCGCTGGGACTTATGCCCGATGAAAATTCCTTTTATTACCCTATATAAGACAACTGCTCCTTGCCCTCCTTTACAGATAACTGCTTGAGGGCCTTCTGCTGCATCTTCTCTATCTTCTTCAGGAACTCCTCCATCTCCTTGGAGCGTTGGTCCAGCGTGCTTAGATTCACCTTGAGCCCCAGCATCTTTACGAGAGCCTGCAGGACTTTCTCAGCAGCGCGCGGATCGGTGAGTATCGGGAATCCCGTCGTCTCACCCATCAGGCAGACACCTTCCATGCCCTTGTTCTTGGCCATACCAACCAACAGTCCGGTCGCCCCGACGATCATGCCTATGCGCGACGCGGTGTCGGTGAAGTTGACGCCCGCATCCTTGTATCGCGCGGCCAGCTTTGAATCGTTCACGGCACCCAGAACCTCTATCTCCTTCGTCTCCTCTATGGAACCCGTGGCAAAGCCTCCCAGTGTGAAGACCTGCTTGACGCCAAGTTCGCCGGCGAACGCAAGTATCTTCTCGACAACTTCATAATGTCCTACGCCGCTCTGGTCGCCTGCCTGAGAATCCCCAACGAGTATAACCAAGTCGTTGCCCCTGGGGTTTTTCCAGTAGTAGAACTCATTCTTGAGAAGCTCGGTGACATTGTTATGGAGCAAGACGAACGGTAAGAAGTGCGGCGAGTAGAGCTCTGCAAACTTCTTGGCCTTGAGTTCTTCAACAAGATAGCCTGCGGCGATGCGGCCGACGTTGCCTATGCCCGGTAGCCCCTCGATAAGGACAGGATTCTTGAGTTTCGGCTTGTCGAGAACTTTGATGACGGTTTCCATAAAGACGCCCACTGTGGTTGCGTGTCTGATTTATAAATACCCTCCCCTTCATGTTAAAACATATGGCAGGAGAGTTGAACATTCCTTCCCAGGACGAGATCAGGAAAAATATTCAAGAATGGTCTCTAAAAATGAGCGAATGCCATAATACAGGCGGGTACAGGGGCGTCGATGATGGCAGGCTTGTTGCGCATCTCGGACCTATAGATGATCAAGGGAACGACGGTCGTAGGCACTACTATACGTGTACACACTGTGGTATGCCCTATACAACAAATCTAACACACGAGGATGTCAGAGCTCGTCAGGAAACCCTCGATAGGGTATTCACAATATGAACCACTAGGATTCTTTTATCTTGGCTTTCGCCATCCTGCGGTAGCGTCCGTACCTGTCTTCAGGCGAGAACTTTGGGGGTTTGGGGTCGCGCGTCGCCGAGCCGCATGAATGACACGTGGCGTCAAATGTGTACCGCTGGCAAGAGGCGCAACGTCTCATGTTCACGTCAGTCACGCTCCATCTTGAACGCCGCTTCGCCGCCCTTCGAGCGTATCGTGCGCGCTATCTCCTCGGCGGCCTCATTCACAATCTTATCACCCTTCTTCAGGTCCGTGGTCGTGAAACTCACGGCGTAACGGGGCGCGGATATGTAGCGTACCACGATGCCATGGGTTTTGACAGCGTCGTCGAACGTCTTTTTTATAGTGTCTATGGCGTCGCCTGTGTAGAGTTTCACTTCAAGCACGCCCTTTATCTCCTTCTCCTTGACCTCGAGGTTTTCGTCGGCGACCTCTTTGAGAACTGTAATCCATTCCTTTGTGAAGCCCTTGCGCTCCATCACAGCCGTGTCGCGCTGCGCTGTCTCGAACGCCTCAAGCATGTCGCGGAACGCATCTTGGACGTCAAAGCCTATCTGCTCGTACGCCTTTTCTAGAGTGAGCTTCTTCTTCTCCGCTATCTTCTCCAGAAGCTTCTCGCCTTTCTGGTCGCGCTTCCACTGCTGCAGCCGGCGGTTTTTCGTGCTGTC
>JACQIF010000057.1 GCA_016198635.1 Candidatus Aenigmatarchaeota archaeon | reverse complement strand
CTCTATAAGCCTAGAGAAGCCATTTTGGTTCTGGGAAAATATAGGATTTAGTGTGTGGACTATGCAGGCTCATCTAAAGATTCCTGACGAACGTGTCGGAGCGCTTATCGGCGACAAGCGCCGCGAACTGATCAAGATAGAGAAGGCCACGCGCACGAACATAACAGTCGAAGAGAACAACGTCGCGATAGAAGGCGAAGCGCTGCATGTGTGGGCGGCGCAGGACATCGTCCGCGCGGTAGGCCGCGGCTTCAGCCCTGCGCGGGCGCTGAAACTGCTGGAAGATGCGACACTGCAAGTGGTGGATCTAGGCGAATTCAGCGAAAGCCGCCTGCGGACCGTGCGCTCGCGGATAATAGGCCGCAACGGCCGTACTCGAGGCGTTATCGAGGAGATAACAGGGGTTTATATATCAGTCTACGGCAAGACCGTTTCTGTGATCGGGGGCGACGGCGCCGCTGCCGCGATAGAAGCGATAGGGATGCTCATAAAAGGCGCGCGTCACGCGAGCGTATACGCACACTTGGAGCAGTGGAGAAAGGAACAAAGATTGATGGGAGAACTACATGGATGAAACTTGTGATTTCAAATTTCCCTCGCAGAAATATTTGAGGTGCTCGTGAAATGGCCAAAGAGGCTGTTGCAAAAACCGCAGAACAGTTGGGGAAGGAACAGCGGGCTATAAGCGTTGCAGAGTTCTTCGAGAAGAATCGCCATCTCCTTGGTTTTGACAATCCTACGAAGGCGCTGCTCACAGTCGTCAAAGAGGCCGTCGACAACTCGCTCGATGCATGCGAAGAGGCGCACATACTTCCGGATATTAAGGTCATCATAAAGACAGTGGAAGAAAACGTTTTCCGCGTAACCGTGGAAGACAATGGTCCAGGCATCGTGAAACAGCAGATTCCGCACATATTCGCCCGGCTTCTATACGGCAGCAAGTTCGGCCGCGGCAAGCAAGGGCGCGGCCAGCAGGGTATAGGGATATCCGCGGCCGTGCTCTATGCGCAACTCACGACAGGAAAAGGTACGCTCATCCTCAGCAAGCCTGCGAAAGACAAGCCAACGCACAAGATGGAACTGAAACTCGACACGACTAAGAACGAGCCGAAGGTTCTTCATGAAGAGGATTTGAAAGACGGTCCCCTGAAACACACGGGCACTTCAATAACGTTAGAGATACAGGGCAAGTACATCCAGTCCAAACATTCGGTCGACGAGTACATGCGCCAGACTGCTATAATGAACCCGCACGCGAACATACATTATGAGAATCCTCCTGGAGAGAAGTTCAACTGGAAGCGTTCTATCGAAAAGATGCCCAAGCTCCCGACCGAAATAAAACCGCACCCACACGGCGTGGAGATGGGCATACTCGAACGCATGGCGCACGCCACCGCGTCGCGAACGATCGCTTCGTTCCTCCAGAATGACTTCTGCCGCGTCGGCTCGACGAGCGCAGAAGAGATATGCCGGCTCGCTGGCCTCGACTCCGGTGCGAGCGCCCGCACGCTAACAGGCGACCAGATAAAGAAGCTCTACGAATCGATACAGAAAGTCAAGCTCATGCGCCCGCCCACGGACTGCCTCGCACCTATAGGAACGAAGATGTTCGAGGAAGGTTTGCGCACGGAGTTCAAGCCGGAGTTTGTGCGTGCGATTACACGCGATCCTGTCGTGTACAGGGGCAACCCTTTCCAGATCGAGGCGGCCATCGCATACGGAGGCTCGTTGGCACTTACACAGTCAGGCGAGGTAGCATCTGAGGACGCCGTGCAGCAGCCTGTGAAACTAATCCGCTACGCCAACAAGATGCCTTTGCTCTACGAACAGTCTTCGTGCGCGCTGACGAAAGCCGTGCAAGGGATAAAATGGAAACGTTATGGCCTTGAACAGTCAGGCGGCGGACTTCCGTCCGGGCCTGCGTCTATCATAGTCCACATATGCTCCACATGGGTTCCTTACACGTCAGAAGGCAAGGAAGCAATTGCCTCTTACCCTGAAATCATTGAAGAAGTGAAGCTCGCCATACAAGAGTGTGCGCGCGACCTGATGCGCTATGTGAGCCACAAGGCCCGCGGCGAACTGGCCGAGAAGAAGCGGGAGATATTCCGCAAGTACAGCATGGAACTTGCCGTGTCCATACACGCGATAACAGGCGAGGACAAGGAGAAACTCCAGGCGAAGCTTCTGAAGATTGCGGAGAAGATGTACAAGCAGCAGGGAGGGGACGAAATAGAAGAAGAGAAGCCCGCGCCAGCACACAATGAGGAAGAGTAACTATGGCCAAACTTACAGAAGCCGACAAACGTGTTATAGAGCGCCTGGTTAGCGAAGCGCGTACTGTCATAAAACACGTCAACGACGGCAAGAACCCTGATGTCAAGATTCCACTGCGTGCGCTATCGAACGTTTCCTTCGACGAAAAGGAGGGCGTCATCCGCATGGGCACGAAGAAACAGGAACGCACCTTCTTCAATGTCGGCCAGGCGAAGAAGTTCTTGCAGACGTTCGTCATGGCCTCCTCGATCAAGGAGCTCGTGGAGAGCGGAAAAACAACATCGATCAGAGACATATTCTACATGTGCAAGCGCCCGATAGCCGGGACGTCGCAGAACATCTTCGACGAACAGGACGAGAGCGACCCTATTGTAGAGGATCTGGAAGTGATGATAGACTCCTTGCGAGAAGAACTTCACCTGTTCGCCTCTTCCAAGGGCGCGATGGTCGGTGCGCTAACGATTGTCGACGGCGGTGACACCATCGACCTCCGAAAGATGGGCACAGGAGGCTGGGCCGTTCCGTCCATCGTGGAGAAGAGCACAATAGAATTCAAAAAATGTGATGCCAAATACGTTCTGTTGGTGGAAAAAGACGCTGTTTGGAGGCGTCTGAACGAGGACAAGTTCTGGGAGAAGAACTCGTGTCTTATCATACACGGCGGAGGCGTCCCTCCTCGCGGCGTACGGCGTTTACTTCGCCGCATGAACGCGGAGCTGCGGCTGCCTGTCTACGTGCTCGTGGACAACGACCCATGGGGTCTGTACATCTACTCCGTCGTCAAACAGGGCTCCATCAACCTCGCTTTCGAATCGATGAGAATGGCCGTTCCTAGCGCAAAGTTTATAGGACTCTCGTCGTTCGATGCAGAGAAGTACAAGCTGCCGAAGGAGGTCGAGCTGCGCCTCAACGCCGAGGACCTGCGCCGCTGCAAAGAAATCCTGAGCTATCCATGGTTCCAGAAGAAGAAGTGGCAGGACGAGATCAAGCACATGATGGCGAAGAACCGCAAGCTCGAACTGGAGGCCATTTCACGCAAAGGCATCTCGTTCATCTCCGAGAAGTACATCCCGGACAAGATCAACAACAAGGATTGGATGGAGTAGAGAGAAATAATTTCTAGATTTTTATTGAAGTTGAAGAGTCTTGTTTTACACAATATCCCAATATTTTTGGAACTCTCCGCTGAAATTCATGAACCAGACTGTTATATTCCTTTACAAAATCTGCACCGTAAAGAGTTAAATCGCTGGCTCCACGGTCTAAAATTTCCATCACCTCTCTTAGATGGCTTTCTGCGTCTCTAAGTATTGCTTCCCGTGCGTGCTGGACGTGATTTTGATCTATGAGTTTTGGCATCTTATGAAATTTCTCAGGGAG
>JACQIF010000054.1 GCA_016198635.1 Candidatus Aenigmatarchaeota archaeon | reverse complement strand
TTCATAATTACATACCATGACAAAAATAGTCATCGATGAAAAGACAAGGCACGGCAAGCCTGTTATCGAAGGCACCCGCATCACAGTAGACGAAGTTCTAGGAATGTTAGAGGCCGGCATGACTTACGAAGAGATAGAAAGGGAGTACGGTCTCAAGCGAGAACAGATACTCGCGGTTATCCGTTATGTAGGCTCTCTCGTGCACGGGGATGAAGTAAGCGCTTATGCTTAAACGGCGTATTCGCTGTGGCATAAATCTTTAATAGAGGCGTGCGCCACAGCCTGATGGGATATGCAATGAAATTATTTCTGGATGAGAATATTCCAGTTTCGGCTGTCGATGCCATAAAGTCTCTTGGTTTTGAAGTTGAGCACGTCAAGAGTTCCGGACTCCGAGGAGCATCAGACAAAGAGATAGCAAAATATGCAAAATCAAAACAAGCCATTCTGGTAACAAGAGATATAGAGTTCGGCAGTTCGCTCCTTTATCCAAAAGGTTCGCATTATGGTGTTATTGTAATAAGGCTACCGCACAGTTTTACAACAAAGCAGATGATAGCCCATCTTGTTCGCTTCTTGAAAGGAACAGAATACGAGACCCTCGCGGATACTGTCACAGTCCTTGAGATTGATAGGTTCCGCCGAAGAAAAATGATATGAATATAATTTGTTTCACTAAGTATATCTACAATCCGCCGTTCTTCTCCAAGAATCGATGGTTAACGCGTATTCGCTCGAGTGACTGGGCGACAGCTTTCTCCGTGCCGGGCGTTCTATTCTTATTGAAAAACGCGCGCACGTCACGCTCTGCGTCTAACGTGGCCAGCACGCTCGTGGTCTCGACGAGACGTTCGATAAGCTTCACGTTGCCGCCCTTGCCGCAGCGTTTGCGGAGCATCGTCCAGTTCTCCTTTATCCACGGCCACACAAGCGCCCAGCCTATCGGATTCGTGGCCATCACAATGGCAGGCGCGGGCATGTCCTGCGTACGCACGGCAGACGATAGCGAAAACTCAAGTGTTTTCTTGAGCAGCGCCTCGTCTTGCGATCCGGCCAGCGCCAGCAAGAACCTCTTTTTCTCTTCGGGGCTCTGCTCTTTCTTGTACAGGCTTACGAGCGTTGCGTACGTACGCGCGTCGCCCTGCCACGCCTCCAAAAGGTAAACAGTGCGCCGCAAGTCCGGATTAAGTGCGCCGGTACGCGTGAACTTCTGGAACCTTTTGTGCGCCTCACGAAGCACGTCCGCATCGCCCAGCACTCCGAGATACGTTATTATCGTGCTTCTCAAGAACGCATCGTTCTCTTTCTCGCCCTCCCTTGCGTCCCAACCGAGACGCTCGAACTGCTTGCGATAGAATGCAAGAGCACGTTCTTGCACGTGAGCGCGTAGGTCACCAGAAGACAGAACGTAGACACGATACAGGTTGTCTGCGACGTCTTCTGCAACAAGATAGTCGTCTTCATCTGCGTACGCTTCGATGAACTCCAAATATTTCTCGAATGGGACATCACAAGCCCGCGCCAACGCATACAGGTCGTTCTGCACGCCCCAGCGATCAAGAGAACCGAGACGTTTGTCGGCGATGCGTCGCTTTAGCTCTTCGAGAAGCGCATCCGTATAGCGCACGCGATAGAAACCTGTCTGTCCCGCGTTCGCTTTCATGTAAACTATCTCGTCGTTAGGCGCTATCCACTTTTTCTTCTCGTTGAGCACGACATCCAAGAACTTTCCTTTGTACAGTTCGAGGCGCACCGGCACATACCAGAGCGTCTCGTCACGCGCCTGCTCTAGCAAGAATCTCTTCTGCTCGAGTATTATTGTAGAGCCTTCCTTCTCCACAGAGACGAACGGGTAACCGGTCTGCTTGGTCCAAGTATCCATCATCTTTTTGACTGTGCCTGTCGAGCTGCTCTCCAGAGCGCTCCATAGGTCTTCTGTCGTGGCGTTGGCATACGCGTGCTTCGCTATATACGTCTGCAAACCTTTGCGGAACGCATCCTCGCCTATATACGCTTCGAGCATGCGCAACACACTCGCTCCTTTGTTGTAACTTATGGCATCGAATATCTCGATCAGTTCGTGCGGACGCTTGACGCGCACTTCAATAGGATGCGAAGTCTTCAATGAGTCCAGGCCGAGTGCGCCCACGGTCTCCATGCTGATGAACTGATTCCACATATCCCACCGAGGGTATAGATGAGCGACTGTTTTGAAAGAGATCCACGTAGCGAAGGACTCGTTCAGCCAGAGGTCGTTCCACCATTTCATCGTGACGAGATTCCCGAACCACTGGTGCGCCAGCTCGTGCGCCACGATTTCGGCAATGGTCTGCTGCGTCTCCTTTGAACTTGTCTTAGGATCGTAGAGTATGGCGGTTTCACGGAACGTGATAGCCCCCCAGTTCTCCATCGCACCAATGGCGAAGTCCGGAACCGCGATGAGATCCAATTTCGGCAACGGGTACGCAACACCGAAATATTTGTTGTAGTAATCGAGGATCTTCTTTGTGACATCAACAGCGTACGCGCCTTGGTGGCTTTTCCCGGGCGTGGTCGCAACACGTATAGTGACGCCTTCAAAACTGTCCTCCAGAAACTCGAACTCCCCGACTCCAAGATAGAAGAGATACGTGGGCATCTTTGGCGTACGTTCGAACGAAACACGCTTCTTGCTCTTGCCTACGCTCTCCTCAAGAGAGACAGGCATGTTGGAGATTGCTTTCAAGCCATTGGCGATCGTCACTGAGACGTCGAACGTTGCCTTCATCGCGGGCTCGTCGAAACAAGGGAACGCGCGGCGTGCGTCCGCGGGCTCGAACTGTGTTGTCGCGATGTACTTCGTCTTTCCTTTGTCTATGTAACGACTCCGGTAGAGGCCGGCGAGTCCGTCGCTCAAGACGCCCTCGAACTCCACGACGATCGTTGCGTCGCCTGCAGCTATCTTTTTAGGCAGGCGCAGCGTAAGCTCTTCGCTTTTCTTGTCAAGCCTGACGCGAGGCTTCAACGTTGTGCCGTCGCTCGTTAACGTTGCGCCAGTTATCTTCAAGTCAGCCGCGTTGAGGACTATTCTGTTCGTAGGCTTCGCTACGTGCAACACTATCGATTCTTTACCGGAGAAACGGAGGGGTTTCAGATCGATTTCAAAATCTATCTTGTAGTTCACCGGTTTGACGTTACTATCTTTCTTCATGTCTATCCACAGCCGGTTAGTAGATTCCTTATGGGCTCTTAAAGGCGGCGGTCTGCGGTCCATAATATAACAGTGTTATATTCCGTATTCTGCAGAGAAACCAATGGTGGGGCAGGCGCGATTTTCCATGCGCCGGAAGGCTTGCGGAAAGCGTACTTTCCGAAGTGCCGGAAACCGCAGTTTCCGTGCACGGATTTTCCGGGCGCGCTTTTTCGCGGACGTGCGCAAAAGGGTGGTTTGAACGCGCGACATCACGGTTTCAGATCTTCACAAACGGCCCGGAATGCATAGCATTCCGTACGCGGGCGTTTGCTTCTTCAGCCGTGCGCTCTCCCGGTCTGAGCTACTGCCCCATTCGTGGTCTCTCGCGGGCATCGAAATTTCTGATGCGCCGCGTGAGATTTTCGGACCGAGTCCGAAATGCTTCGAACCAAAGTTCGAAGATGGCGCCGCGGGTCGGATTTGAACCGACGACCTCGTGGTTTCCATAGCGTTAGTCAAATTATAATGACTGTTGCTGTAACAGCCACGCGCTCTGCCGAACTAAGCTACCGCGGCACGGTTTAAACCTATTTTTAAAACGTATATAAGGCTTCGATGCATAAAGAACGCGTTATTATGGCTGTTATACGCGTTCTGGAAGTCGGAGACGTACCAAAGAAGTATCTTGATGTACTCGTGCAAGAGTTGAACAAGAAGAGCAGAATATACCGCTTTACGCTCGGCGACAAGCTCCCGCTCCCGGCGAACGCATTTGATAAATACCGCCAGCAGTATAAGGCCGAAGAGCTGCTGAAACTCGCACGTGACGCACGCGTGCTGTTCATCACGAACGCCGACATTTACACCGAGAACCGCAACTTCATCTTCGGACTGACAAAAGGCAACGGCCCGAGCGTCGTCAGTTTTGCGCGGCTGGATCCGACATTCTACGGCAACAGCGTCGACTTCGCCACCACATCAGAACGCATCGTAAAGGAAACGATACATGAACTGGGCCACATGATGGGCCTGCCGAACTGCGAAAACGCGAAATGCGTGATGGCGTTGGCCCAGCACTTCAGCGACATCGACGGCAAGGCCCGCGACTTCTGCAAGTCGTGCGAGGTGCGCCTCACGGCCGCAGGCGTAAGAGTTTAAAGACGGCGCGCCTGGTATACCTTCAAATCTTCCAGTCTCATGCTGCGGGCCATCACACCATGGTCTTTGTACAGGTCTTGTGCGATATTCTCGTCTGGATAAGGAAAAACGAATGTGGTCCGGTGCCATGTGCATGCCTGCTCGTCGCTTCTGATAACTCTCCGGCCTTTGATAAACCCTCCAGCGTTTTGCCATTCTTCGACGTTCGTAGTCTGGACGACCTCGCGTGTTTCTGTCTGGCCACCTATGGACTCAAGGAAGTCTAGGTATCCGAATTCCAGAAGAGTACCGTTCTCTTTAAATGGCCCGGTTCTTGACGGCAACGGAACCTTTATCAAATGTGCCACAAAGTCGTTAAGCCCGTTGACGTCGTAGATGCCATTCCTCGGGGCGACCAGTCGGTAGCATGTTTGGTTGTAGCTTGAGAGACGGCGGGGCGTCGGTACTTTGAAATTTCCGAGTTTTCTGACTACAACAATATTCTCGTTATCTTCGAGTTGGCGGTCTATCCTAGATAGGATGTCCATATTCTCCATAAATCGAACTGCACAAAGCTATTTAATACCGTCTACGGTAGACTCATGGTGTTTTGATGGGCGATAGTGAAAAACGTGAAGAGCGTGTCGAAAAGCAGTTTGACGGCGTGCTTGAAGGTAATGAAGTCCTCGTATGGGGCGAACGCGAAGCTGAAGAATGTTATGACATAGGCTGCTACGGCAAGGCCGAGGACGGGCGTAACGTTATGGCTCTTGTCGAAGCGATGCACCTTATAGAACGCAAGCGTCTCGTCGTCAAGGAAGGTAAATCAAAGCTCACTAAAGAAGATTTCCATGCGCGTGCGTCAGAGCTGGACAAGGAGTTTCCACAGAAGTACAAGGTCTACAAAGATTTACGTGAACGTGGGTTTGTCGTGCGCACGGGCTTCAAGTTCGGCACGCACTTTCGTGTCTACGACCGCGGCGTCAAGCTCAAAAAAGGTCCCAAGAGCGCAAAAGAGCACACAAAATGGATTGTGCATTCTGTTCCAGAAGGATTCACTTGTTCGTACGCCGAGCTTAGCCGCGCCGTACGCCTCGCACACAACATCCGCGCGACGATGCTGTGGGCTGTCGTTGATGACGAGGGGGACGTTACGTACTACCACATGACGAGAATTACGCCTTAAGAAGGATCGAAAAGCCTCAGGCCGTCTATCCGCTCGAAGTGTTTGGTGTTTCTTGTAAGGAGAGAGCATCCCGATACCATGCAGATAGAAGCTATGAAAAGGTCTTTGGCGTCTATAGGCGTTCTTTTCCTATGCAAGTCTGCGGCTATCTTACCAGCCAATTCCATCGAACCCTCGGAAGTGTGTAACAGAGTTAGCGCGTTCAGCGCGCCTTTTACAGAAGCCAGCTCGCGATCGCTATGTGAGGACTTGTATGCCCCGGCATACAGTTCAAAGACGTTGATGTCGGTGGTAGCGAGAGCAACTTTCTTTTCTAGCTCCTTGACAGTTGAAACGAAAGGCTCTTTGCCCCGCAGAGCATAGATCAGTATGTCGCTATCCAAGGC
>JACQIF010000053.1 GCA_016198635.1 Candidatus Aenigmatarchaeota archaeon | reverse complement strand
TTCAAGAAGTACTATAATATTGGCGTGGCCGTGCATACGGGCGATGGGCTGATGGTACCTGTCGTTAAAGATATTGATAAGAAAACTATCCTTGAAATCGCAAAGGAGGTGGATGAACTCGCAGAGAAGGCCCGCTCGCGGACCATAACGCTCGAGGATCTGCGCGGGCAATCGTTCACGATAACCAACTACGGCTCCATCGGTGGCACGTACGGTGTGCCCATCATAAACTACCCTGACGTTGCGATACTCGGGCTCGGCAGGATAGATGATCGGCCAGTGGCGAAAGACGGCCAGACGGTAATCCGAAAAATACTGCCGCTATCGCTTTCGTTCGACCATCGCGTAGTCGACGGCGCGCAGGCAGCGTACTTTCTGCAGGAGATAATAAAGCACCTAGAAGACCCGAACCTGATGTTGATAGACGAGTAGGACTAAGGCGCCAGCACCTTCCCTGTCTTCGTATCTACGACCTTTATGATGTTTACGGGACATGCCTGTGCCGCCTGCACAAGGCTTCCGAGTTCATCCGTCTCTATAATCCAGACCTCGTCTTCACCGCGTTGTTCCTTGCGAGCGTTCGTAAGGTCTGCCTTGTTGTCGTCGTTCATCGCAAAGCTCGCAGGGTCCATCGAGACACAGGCGAACGCGCCTATGCACTTGTTGCGAATGTACTCTATGCGGTAACGTGGCATAACATCACTAAGATTTTCACAACCTTAAAAGAGATATATAAATACCTTTATTTAACGTCTCAAATCTTCTTCTGGCCGTCTACTATAACATGTATCGCGTTCACCGGGCACGCTTGAGCCGCGGTTAGGATCGCCTTTAAGTCAGCGTCCGTGACGTCGCCTTCCCACGCCCACTTCTCGGGCTTCTCCTCCTTTGAGCCGACGATGTGCGCCTTCCCGTCGTCCAGAATCTCGAAGTGTTTCGGATCCGCGCCAGCGCAGGCATTCGTGCCGACGCAGACATCGTGTTCATATTCTATGCGTACGTGCATTCAAGTCAACTCGTCTATCTTTTCCAAAAGCGCGCGGCTGTGGCCTTCCGGGCGCACCGCGGGGTCGACGTAAACGACAATAGAATCAACTATAATATACGTTATACGCTTCGCCGTCAGCGTCGCCGGGACGTCGAACGCCTTGCATATCTTCTTGTCCTTGTCGGAAAGCAGGGGGAAGTTTAGTTTGTACTTCTCGGTGAATTTTTTGTGCGATGCCACGCCATCAGTGCTAACCCCCCAGACGCGCACCCCACGGTCAGCGAACTCCGAAATGTCGTCCCGGAAGCCGCAAGCCTCTTTTGTGCATCCAGGAGTGTCGTCCTTTGGGTAGAAGTACAGAACGTTCACGCCTGAAAAATCTATCTTGCGCGTGACGCTGTCCTGGTCTTCCGCTTCTATGGCATTAATGCGTGCACCGATTTCAAGAGCCATACTACTCTTTATTCCACCCGATATTTAAACGATCTTCAGCGCCATCAAGTCTTCCGCAGCTATAGTGTTGGGGAATATCTTCTTTGCTGCGGCGACGTGCGCGCGTGCGTCAGCATATATTTTTGAGAAGTGTATGAGCATGAGCTGCTTGACGCCTGCCGCGCTGGCCACGCGGGCCGCGTCCTCCGCGGTCGAATGATACTTGTCTTCCCGCTTCTCGAGATACGTAGCATCGTGTATCAGAAGGTCCGCGCCTTTGGCCGCTTCTATTGTGTTCTCCGTCGGTAACGTGTCTCCTGTATATACAACCTTCTTGCCATGGATGCGCTCGGCGACCTCGCCTATCGCGAGGCGTCGGTCCCCGTAATTTATCACAAGCTTCTGCCGAAGCTCTTCGAGAACGCGCACTGGTATCTTCATCCTTTCCACTTTATCCATGTCGTAGTGCCACCTGTCCTTCTCCTCAAAAACGTAGCCGTAGCTGCGGACGTTATGAAGCGTCGGGAACGCACGGATACGGTAGTAAGGCGTCTCGCGGACAACACCGCCTCCTTGAGGAACATCCATGGTTTCGATATCCGCTTTCTCCGACTTTGCAGCAGAAGCCATGAAGCCGTTTACGTTGCGCGTCGCGTCTGGTCCTATGACGTGTATCGTGCGTGCGACAGACTCCGTTTCAAGGGTATGAAGCAGCCCAACGAGCCCTAACGCGTGGTCCGGATGCCAGTGCGTTATGCAGACGATGTCTATCTTCGCATAGCTTAGTTCGGCCAGCGCGAGCTGCCGCTGCGTGCCTTCGCCGCAGTCCAGGAGGAACGCCTCGCCCATGTAACGAAGCCATACGGACGGGTGGTTGCGCTCACGCGTAGGCACGGCCGAGCCTGAACCCAGAACAACAAGTTCTATCACAATATCACCGCAAGTGTTTTATTCAAACGCATTCATTTATTCCATATGAAACCAACCATAATCCTGCTGGCGCTCTTAATAACGTTGCCGCATTTGGCCGAAGCTGCCGACTCGTCGCAAGCCAAAGAGCTCTTAGGAAAAACATCCGGCGCACCGGTACCAGAGCCTTTCGATAGGCTCTTCAAAAACGAGCGCATTAACGTTTACGTCACAGGAACTGGCATAACAGTCGGTGCAGTCGTAAAAGATGGCATCCTGAAGTCCGTACAAGACGGCGAGATAGCAGACCCGACTGTGAAAGTTTACGTCTCGCAAGAAGGACTGACGGACGTAACGACAGGGAAAATTGGCTACAGGGACCTTGTGGCGAAGGGCGGCGTACGCGTCGAAGGGATAGGCGCGTTCAACTCCGTGAAATTTGCGGTTATGATGTTTTTGGCGCGCATTCTGTTAACACTTGTTTAAACAGTTACAACGACTTTGCGTATTTGTGGTATGCGAAGTGTACGACGACAGCCAAGAAGATAAGTGCTCCTATGCCAAGGTAGACGCTCTGGCGGAAAACCTCTATAATGCCGTTAGCGAGGTAAGCGAACGCGAAGGAGCTTATTGTGGCACCTATGGCTATAGCGTAGATCACTTTGTCTGTCTTAAGGCCTATTATTCTGCCGAATATAGTCGCTGTTATGGAACCGCCTGGTTGGACCGGACTGGTCATGAACAGCACGATCCCGGTGAACGCCAGTTTACGCACCCATATGTGCTGTTCTAGAAAGGCGACTCCCCTGCTCATAATTTTGTTGCAGAGATAGCCTATCTTCGGCATCTTTAATATGAGATCCCAGTTCCATGCAAAGAACAATCCTACAATAACGTCCATGGCCGCCGTGTAGAGCGCTGTTATCGATGGATGGAAACCTCTCACTACGGCAGCTGATATGATAGAACCTTTTCCAAGAGGTGTGATAAAATATGTTCCCATCAATGCCACGAACTCCGCACTGCGCTCCCTAAACACGAAAAATATAGAGATGATGTAAAACGCGGCGAACGCCCATGGCAGGAAGAACTTCAGCGCGACGACCGTAAGCGCGTGGTACTTCTCGACTGGCATCTTTGTAAAGTTGCGCATATCTGACCTTTGTGAAGAGCGTATAAAAATGCGCTTTGTACAGACTCGTTATTGAATAACAAGGTAAGGCTTTTATTCTGTAAGACGTATCTGGTCATATGCCCGAAAACGTGCTAATGAAGATGAACCCTACAAGACTGGCCTTCATCAAATCGTACATAGGAGCGGCGGTGTTGATTGCCATCTGGTTCGTCCTATACACTGGTTCCATCAAAATTCTCAAGCTTCCGGATCTTTACAGGTCCTACACGTTCGCTGCCTTAATTTTGGCTGCCGCGCTTACGGCCATCGCAGAAATACGGACCAGACTGGAGACGTACGTCCTAACCGATTACAGGATTACGGAAAGGACAGGCCTGCTCTCAGTCCACGAGTCTTCGGTTTCATGGGACCGCATAGCAGACGTTCAGATGCACCAGAGCTTCATAGAGCGGCTGGTTGGCGTCGGAACAATAGACATCCAGAGTGCTGGCGGGGACGAGGTTCCTGAGATCACGTTGAAGAGGATAAGGAACGTCCGCGGCGTGAAGGATCTCGTAGACCAGCGCATGCTGGAATCGAAGAAAGCTGTAACGTTACCACACACCATTCCTGCGCCTCAAGAAAGCACCCCGCAAAAGGCCTCGTTTTCCGACAGGCTGCGAATGTTTAGGAAACAATAATCCTTAATGTGCACCCCATAAAAACATAAATGGTGGACCGGGCGGGAACTTCGTCAAGGAAACAACCAGTTTCCTTTGTGCACTGAAGGCAGTGCCTTTGAACCCGCAACCTCCTGCAGCCTGTTTTTCGTCGGGCATACGCGAAACGCCGACGAAAACTGCCATGCAGGCGTCATCCCGTGCGCCTTCGCGTATGCAGCGCGTTCCGGGCTAGACCACCGGCCCA
>JACQIF010000050.1 GCA_016198635.1 Candidatus Aenigmatarchaeota archaeon | reverse complement strand
TTCGGGCGCGTACGTTTCGGAACGCAGTTCCGAAACTCGGAATGCGTCATTCCGAGATGCGCAAAAAGGTGCTATTCCCACCGGGGGCGCCATTTCATAATTTTTATACTAGCACCCGAACTATCAAACGGCGTCTATTGTGACTCTTTCCACCGATATCTTGGTAGGCCTATGGTTGATTCTGCCGGCCTATATAGCAAACGTTACGGCGCCACTGGCGCACGGGCGCAGATACGTAGACGGCGGCCGGAAGTTCGCGGGGAAACCGTTTCTTGGGAAGGGCAAGACTTGGGAAGGAACGCTATTCGCGATCTTTATGGGAACAGCGGCGGGCATGGTTGAAATCTCCCTGTATCCGTATGTGAACGGCATCACGTCTGTCAGAGGAATTATCCTGCCCATGCAGACCGCAGTATCTGTATTCGCGTTGTCGCTTGGAGCGATGCTCGGCGATATGGCCGGCGCGTTCATAAAGCGCCAGTCCGGCATTCCGCGCGGCGAACCCGCGCCGTTGCTTGACCAACTCGATTTTGTTATAGGAGCGTTCGTAGTGGCATCGCCTTTTATAGAACTGCGGCCGCTGCCTGTCCTGTTCGTTGTTGCGTTCACGCCCTTGATACACCTGTTAGTGAATCTTATAGGTTACAAACTGGGCCACAAGAAGGAGCCGTGGTAGCGTTTATATGCGCGGCACTCCAAACAGGCGATTATGAAGCGCCTCCACGTAACAACTGTCGTGACGACGTCCCTTGGCTTTCTTGCGGCGCTGCTTGCGGCTAGCGCTGACGCCCGTGCTGCGTACCTCATATTTGTCGCGGCGTTTGCGTACGTCATCGAAGCATTGATGATGAGAAAGGCAGACGAGTTTTCTGTCAGGCTCGGCTCACTCGGGGCGTTCGTCGCTTTCGGCGTCGCCCCTTCGATGATTGTCTTGAACGTCTTGCTGGCCGTGCACCCTGCGCTGCTCGTGCTGCCTCTCCTATACCTGCTCGCGGCAGCCATATCGATAACGCGCTATGACCTGTCGCGCCGCTTGACAGGACTGCCTGCGGCAGTTAATGGCTTCGTCATACCCGCGCTGCTGATAGCGGACTTTTTCACGGCAACTATTGTCGCTGGATGGCTCATACTTTCGTCCGCGCTAATGGCACTGGAACTGGGCCTGCGCTCGCGCAAGGGCAGGAGCGAGTATGTTGTCAAGGAACCAGCGGAAGAGAAGAAGGACGCTCCTGATGGTTTCGTGCCGTTGAGCCAGTGGTAGTTCCAATGGTTGATACTGTGGATATCCGCGCATACGTCTACGACAAGTTCATTGCCTCGCCTTACTACACGCCTGAAGCCACGGTTGTTTACGCGCTGCTGCTCGTGGCGTTAGTTTCCGTGATATACGACCGTGTAATAAAGCGCATGGGAATAAAGGTGGACAAGAGGTTTGTCCTAACCATCGTGCCGTTCGTGGTTTTTGGCGCACTGACGAGAAGCGTCGGCGACACAGTGTTGAGCACATCCGGCAAAACAGGCGTTGCGTACTTACTGATAACGCCGGGCGTCTATTTCCTGACTTTCGTTATTGCCTCTGCGGTGCTGTTGGTTGCCCTGGCGTTGCAGAGGAAAGCGGGCGTAAGATACGAAAAGACCATGATCATTGTAGGCTCAACGCTTGTTGCAGCAGAGCTTGCCTATCTCGTGAACTTCGGCATACCGAACGTCCGCGGTATGGCACTGGCGTTGGGAATAGCCTCTGTATGGTTTGTCGCGCTTCTCGCCGCGTCGCAGAAGTTTCCAAAGTACCTGACGCGGGAGAATGCGTACGTGTTGGCAGCGCACATGCTGGATGCGTCCGCGACGTTCGTTGCACTCGCTTTCACGTCAGGCCTTTTCGAGGAGCACGTCCTGCCGCGCTTTTTGATAGGGACGCTCGGGTTGAGCCCTGCGGTAATGTTCGTGCTGAAGCTCGCCGTCGTGTGGCCAGTACTCTACTACATAGACCGCGACGTCCGTGACGCAGAGTACCGCATGTGGCTGAAGATAATAGTCCTTATACTGGGCCTGCCTCTGGGAATAAGGGACGTCTTCGCTATAGGAATGCTTGGGACGCCGACGTTCTGAGCTATATCTATTACTGCCTAACCAATTAAACCATGTACAAGCAGGTCATCGTTGTCCGCACGGACTTGGGAATGAGCTCCGGGAAGATAGCAGCTCAAGTCGCGCACGCATCGATACAAGCATGGAAAAACTCGCGCGACACAGCGCGGAAAACGTGGGAACGCGAAGGCTCGAAGAAAGTTGTTTTGGGCATAGGCTCGGAAGAGATGCTTCTGGCTGTTCACGAAAAAGCGAAGAAGGCCCATCTGCCTGCCGCGCTCGTGAAGGACGCCGGAGCGACCGAAGTTGCGCCAGGAACGCTGACTTGCGTTGCCATAGGACCGGCCGCAGAAGAGGATGTCGATAAGATAACGAGGCACCTGCCCTTGCTGGATTAGTTGGAGTTATAAATCTAACGCCCGTACTTCCATTATGGACGACTCATACTTTGGCATCTTGCTGCACTGGACGCGTTCTGCAGGCATAGGGGGCGCAATCAAACAGAAGCTCGAGGACTTTGTCGTGGAAGAGGTCGCGGACGAAATACCTGCGGGCAAGGGATACGTTGCGTTCCTCGTGGAGAAACGTGGGCTCGATACGTTCGAGACAATACAAAAGATATCCCGTGCGCTGCGCGTGAACAGGCGTGCCATCGCTTACGCCGGCCTCAAGGACCGTTACGCTGTAACGAGACAATGGATGAGCGTCGCTGGAGTCAGTGAGGCGTCTGTGCAACAGCTCGACATACCCGGCGTGGCGATTCTCAAGACGAAGAGTGTCGAAGACGGCGTTCACTTGGGCGGCCTCGTCGGCAACCGGTTCACCGTCACGATTCGAGGAATAACGCTGGGCGAAAAAGAAACCAACGTGCGGTTGAGCGGGCTGGTCGATGAGATAGCTGAGCGGGGCGTTCCCAATTTCTTCGGTCCGCAGAGGTTCGGGCAGAACCGGCCTATTACACACGCCGTAGGAAAGAAGATTATACAAGGCGACTTCGACGGCGCTGTCTTCAACTATCTGACGCTGGACGCAGAAGGCGAAACTGCTAACGTTCGCGAGGCGCGCAGGCGGTTGTCTGAAGAAAAAGACTTCAAGAGCGCCCTCGGATACTTCCCGCGAGGCCTCACTTATGAACGCATGCTGCTCACCGTATTGAGCGACGGCGACGGTTCCATAAAGGCGCTGCGCGCGCTGCCAGCGGGGCTGAATCGCCTGTTCGTAGACGCGTACCAGTCGTACCTGTTCAACCTATCACTGTCGAGGTTCTTACAGAACAATGATTCGGTAGAAAACTTTCCTGCGCCAGTGGTGGGATACAAGACACTCCTCTCGTCGAAAGAGTTTGATGTGGTCGTGGCTGGCGTTCTGGAAGCGGAGGGTGTTTCAGAAGAGAACTTCTTCATCCCGCGCGTCCCGGAACTGTCGGCGAAGGGAACGTTGCGCAGTGCGATGATATATCCAAATATTGCGTTTTCAGCGTCTCAGGGCTCCGCGAAGCTTACCTTCGAACTCAAGAAAGGTTCGTACGCGACGGTCGTGCTGAGAGAGATAATGAATATTGTGCCGCCCTAACCTATGATGTCGCAATCCAGCGTATAGTGACTGCCGTATTCCCTATAGTTGACCCCTGATCGTTTGCGAGATAGATGGTTACGCTACCGCCGCTCACCGAAACTACGTTGATTATTGTAGGCGTATTAGCCGGTTCGCGATGACCCGCGAACCCTGTCACCGACGATAGTCCTGTAGCGATTGTCAGCTGCCCACCCGCGCTGGTGGTTCCTGTTGCGATACCACCAACAACTTGTGCGGCCTTTGTTTGAGTAGACCCGTCAGGGAACACGAAGCCGCCAGAGGTGGACCGGACTGTACCCTGCACAACAGCATTGCCATTTACATTCAACCTATCGTTTCCGGGGTTCTTCACGCCAATGCCTACATTCCCATCTCGTGATCTGATGGCAAGCCTGACAGCTGTACCGTCTGGGTTAGCAACCCGGTTGGCAATAGAGTTGTCGTTTATGTACAAGTTGCCATTGCTGTCCAGCTCAATTCCGTATTTCTGTCCAATGGCATTAGCTCCATTCGGCAGGTTGATTGTGCCTGTCCTTTCAAATACAAGTTCGGGGGCGGAATTCGAGAGCATTATCCCACCCGGCGATTCTATATGCGAACCTGTGAAGTCTGGATTCGTCGTCCCTATGCCGACGTTGCCTGTGCTCGTGATGCGCATGCGCTCAGCCGCAGCGCCAGCGCCCACAGGTGCGGTGGAGAATGTAAGGCCGCCCCCATCTGAACCATCACTGAAACCACGAATATGTGCCCTCGCTACGGAATTGCCATTCCAACCGAACGAGAGGCGGCCAAACTCGTCGCCTGAAGCGATGCTCGCGGCCTTTCGCACGAGTTCTAATGTGCCTGTATATCCGTTTGCTGTTCCAATCGCAGTGAGAACGGCGTTGTTATCATTGAACGCGTTGCTTCCGAAGACATCAACTGCGTTGCCGACTCCTAGAACAGGGCCTGCTATTTTGACTTTACCATCAGAAGCGATTCGCAAAGCCTCTTTGGTATCGTCCGTTCCGAGAACCAAGTACGTACCGGGCCCAGAAGAGCGGAGGAAGCCGCCAACGTCGTTCACTCCGTTGGCAAGATAACCCATTTTAAGGCCTGCCGCACCTCCCGAAGACCTTCTCATTACAGCCAGAAGCTTTTCTCCGTTGGCCGCGCCGAGATCCTTTTCTATATCAAACGCCGCTTGAGGATTGCTGTCTCCAATCCCCACGTTCCCCGAGTTGTAGTATGCGTTCGTCCCTGACGACTGCCAGAGATTCGCCGCGGCTGACGCCATCGTCGATCCGTCAGCGAACTTCAGGCCGCCTGCGCCTATTTCGACGCGGTCGTTGTACGCACTAAGCTTCACTGTTCCATCTGGAGCGACTAGAGCGATACGATTCGCGTCGCCGAAGAAACCTGCGCTTCCGGCGCCGACGTAAACGAAGCCGTTTGGGAAACGGTAGTCGCCCGTTGCGAACGAACCCGGCGTCACGTCGGACGCTGGGTGGGAGACTTGTGCAAGAGCGAACGACGGAAGAATCAGTATTGCAACCGCAACTACAACCAACGGTTTTGCCCAACTCATAGCATGCATATTCGCTATTGGTGCTTATAACTATTTTAAAGCATAGCCCGACGGCTCAACATAATCAAAATAAGGGTAAGAAAAAGAAAGTTTAGCGTCGTCTTGGCTTGTACTCGGACTCCATCTCCTTCGCGAAGTCGGAGACCGCGTCCTTGAGACCAAGGCCGAGCGCTATCGCCAGTCCGAGACCCACTGATGCCACGAGGATCAGCAGTATCTGGTCGACGATGAGCAATGGGATGTTTATTATCCGCAGAGCCACCGAGAGGCCGAGGTACAGCGTAAGGAAGAATATTATCTTGCCGGTCAGACGCGAATACGCCGTCTTTGACGCAACAAGCTCTTCCTTGAAATAGATCCCTATGGCGTAGGAGACCAGGATTACTGTTCCTGCTCCGATTATGCCAGGTAGGAAACCTATCACACTGCCCACGAACTCCGCTATCGCCGTGACGCGGAGGACCGTGGAAGCGGCCTTGATGAAGGCTAGGTAGATTACCCAGCGCACTATGACATCGGCGATGTGCGACACGCTCGCCTTTATGTGCGCCTCTTTCTTGAGCTCCTTGTCCACGCCTGCGCGTGTCAGAAGCTCGAAGGCAACTCTACCCAGTGCCCTGCCGACGACATAGCCCACTGCCAACAAGATGACTGCCCCAACGAGGTTCGGCAAGAACCTCAAGAAGGACAGCCACAAGTTCGTTGCTATTCCTATTAGTACGTCGGTTGCCATTTTTTCACGTAGTTAACGTACGCAGAGGGGGTATTAAAAGCTTATTGGCCGCTGTGCGGCCTCCCAGACGACCGAGGAGGCATTTTTATTGTTGTTGAGCGCAGTCCTCGTCAAGGGCTGTTGCATACGTTATGCGGCAGTCCAAAGGGCCCGTGGTATAGCTTGGTCTAGTATTCCAGCTTGGGGATTTCCTTAAGCTTATGAAACAAGATGATTTAGGAAGACAGAATGCTGGCGACCTGTGTTCAAACCTTTTTGCGCCTGTAAACGCGCAAAACCGTTTACGAAAAATACGCTGTCGCACGACGCGTAGTTCGTGGAGAATCACAGCGGGCCCACCACTATATTTCCAGTGAGGCATTAGATATTTCGCTACCACGACGCACCGAAAAGCTATATAAAGATTGGTTGTGTCGTGTTATCGCGAAGCTGATGGTCACAATGAAGAATGTATGCATTGTCGGTCTCGGAAACCTCGGAAAGCCGCTCCTCGATGAGATGAAGAAAGGGCCTTACAACGCCGTCGGGTACGACAAAGATCCCAAACGGACAGAGATACCGGCGATCCCGAAGGACGCTGACGCGTATTTTATAACAGTTCTGACCACAGACCAAGTGGCTGATGTATTAAACCAACTACCCGACGACCGGCTCGTCGTAATAGAAAGCACGATTTCGCCTGACCTTTTGAAAACGGACGTGTACAAGCGCAAGAAAGCAGTCGTCTTCAGCCACAGGTGGTTCGAGACGGACCCGGGACACCAGTTCTTCAACCAAGCGCGCGTGATGGGATGCGCGCCTGACGTGCGCAACGAAGCCAAAGCGTTCTACGAGCCGATCTACAAGCACCGCGGCCTCGACTTCAACAAGATGGTCCACATGACAGACGAGACCACAGCCGCACTTTGCAAGTCCGTGGAGAACGCAGTCCGGTATGTTGAAATTGCGCTGGCCGAAGAACTCCGAATGGCGTGCGACAGGAACGGTGTGAGTTTCGAGAAATTGCGCGCCGCGATAAACACCAAATGGAACATTAACGTCAAGGAGGCGCGCGACGGCGTGGGCGGCCACTGCCTGCCGAAGGACATGGATATAGTACTGGGCTCGTTCGTGGACGAACACGGCCTGTTCGCAAAGGCAAAGGACGTGGACGTGCGCTACAGGAAACACATAAAAGCTCCAAGGGGTGCTGTTGCGCAATGAAGGTGCTCGTAACGGGCGGCCTGGGTTTCATAGGAAGCCACCTCGTGGAGGAACTAAAGGGCCACACCGTTGACGTCGTGGACTCCAACGTGAACAAGCGGGCTGACGAAAGCGAGCTGCCGATAAACGCATTCTTCAAATCCGACGTCTCAAAGTTCAAAGCGCCGTACGCGTACGACCAGATATACCACTTGGCCAGTCCTGTAGGGCCGGCTGGCGTACTCAAATACGCCGGCAGGATGGCACCGGACATAATAAACGGTTTGCGAAACGTACTGGACATCGCAGCTGCGCAGAACGCAGCAATCCTGTACGTCAGCTCTTCGGAGGTCTACGGGCCGCAGCCGACAGAAGAGTACCAGAGGGAGGACTTCCACAAGATCGTCCCTCATCACATCACTGTCCGCCTTGAATACGGCGTGGGCAAGATGCTCGGGGAGATAATGGCCGTGAACGACGCGAGGGACAAGAGCTACCCGTTGCGGATCGTGCGCTTCTTCAACACAATAGGCGAGCGCCAGAATCCTGACTACGGGTTTGTCGTGCCGCGCTTCATCAACCAAGCGTTGAAAGGCGAACCCATAACTGTCTTCGGCAGCGGCGAACAGAAGCGCTGCTTCACCTACGTGAAGGATACCGTAGACGGGATGAGGCACATAATGAAATACGGGGAGCGCAGCGAAATATACAACATAGGGAACTACAAGAACGAAACAACTATAAACCAGATCGCGGAGAAGATAAAGGAGTTTACGGGTTCGCAGTCGCAGATAGTTCACATAGACCCGAAGACCATATACGGGCCAACGTTCGAGGAGGCGTGGAACAAGAAACCGGACACGCAGAAGCTGCGGGCGCTGAACTGGGAAGCCAAGTGGAGTTTTGACGACACGCTCAAGCGAATCATCGAACACCACAAACGGAGCGCTTAGCCGTACTTTTTCTTTATGTTGTAGAAGGCGCGGAACGATATTACGATCGCTCGGAACAGCTTCTTCGGATCCCCTCCCAAGAGGCGCGAACGCGTCTTAACGACGTAAAAAGGCACTTCGGCTATCGTTAGCCCGCGCTTGCGCGCGGCAACGAGCAGCTCAAGGTCAAACGTATGGCTCGGCGAATCTATGCGTTCGACAATCGGGACTATCTTCTCT
>JACQIF010000052.1 GCA_016198635.1 Candidatus Aenigmatarchaeota archaeon | reverse complement strand
GTTTTCTCTCCAGACCAGACAGACATGGGTATCTTTGGCTCTACGAACCTTTATAATGCTGGAATACCAACAAACAAACATGCGAAACTACTTCATGTTTGCCTTTGCGCTTTCTCTTGTTCTTCCATCGCTCGCCCTCGCACAGGTTTCGCACCCTGCGTCTGACGTCAGCGCAGGCAACTTCACCGGCGACTTCCGCTTCGTAAACGGCTTCCTGTACATCGGTGACGCGTTAGGAGGCGTTTCGTCGAACGCCCAGCGCACGTACATAGCAGCGCCAGACGGCTCGATAAAGCTCAGTGCGTACAACGATCGTCTTGAGATAGGCGCAGGCGGGCTGAAGTTCGCTGACGGATCGACGATGGCGTCAGCCGCGGCGAACATCTGGACGCAGTCCGGGACGAACGTTTATTACAACGGCGGGAACGTGGGGATCGGGACGGCGGGCCCGAACGCCAAACTCCACGTCGCCGGCACTCTGAGAGTAGACGACTCGGCATCCTTCCCTAACGTGGGCCTCAACAGCGGTTACACGATGCAGTTCGGTCCTGTTACACCTGTCGGTAACTTCCACTTCAGCAGTCTTCAGCAAGGAACGGCCATATACGTGGATTCTTACGGGGCGGGGGCAGGCTTCAGTACAGGCGTGAACAACCTCATATTCAGGCGGGCAGAGGGAAGCTATGGCAGCCCTTCAGATGTGAGCAATGGAGATGGCATCGTTGCCGTTAGCACTGAATCCTACAGCGGAGGCGCCTTCCGCAGCACAGCGCAGATTTTAGTTGACGTGAGCGGCACGTTCACGAGCGGCCAGAACCCACCGACGCGGATGAGATTCGCGACAAATGCCGCCGGTGCGGCCCCTGCTGACGTTCTCACCCTAACTCCGAACGGCAACGTCGGCATAGGGACGACGAATCCGGCAAGGAAGCTCGACGTTCTAGGGGATGCGAGAATCCAAGGCGTCGGCGCCGCACTTTACTTCGCCGACGCGACTCCAACGAACAAATGGCATATAGGATATGTTCCTGCAGGCAATGGTCTGGAGTTCACTGAAACCGGAGAGGATGTAAGGATGACTTTGAGCAACGGCGGCAACGTGGGGATAGGTACGACGACCCCAGGACATTTGTTGACAGTTGGCAGTGGCTCCAACGCAGTAGGAAACTATCCTAAAATAGGAGTTTATGGGAACGGCCCTACTTACATATCTGCAACTTATACGCCAAACAATATACAAACTTTTTTCGGTGCAGATAGCAATAATTATGGTATCTTCGGCACATACAGCGGCCATGACGTAGTCCTCAGAACAAGTAATGAGGAGAGAACAAGAGTAAGGAAAGATGGTGACTGGGGACTCGGCGGAACAATGAACGGGAAGGCAACAGTCGTCTACGGACAGGACGTGCAGCGGGACTATTTCAACAAGGAAGTGGTTCCGGACGGAGGCGATATGTTCATAACAGCAGTTAACTTCAGGGGGCCGGAGGCATTGGTTTTCCTTGTAGTCGAGCCGTCGACAGGCAACGGCAACGCCTGCTTGTTAATGACTCGTGGCAACAGCGGCGGCGTGGTTATCATCAGCGACCCGGAGAACAAATGCAGCACCACAAAAGACACTGCAAACAGACACAACATTTACCACGAGGGCAACACGGCAAACTACCGCGTGCAGAACAAGATAGGGCAGACCGTTACGTACCACTTGCGGGCAATGTTCGGGAGGTAGAGCTTATTTATCCCTTTCTTTCCCCACGTGAACCATGCTCCACGTATCGAAGTCTTTTACCACAGAGTATGCGCTTAACGAGGCTGACGTTTGCGTAGTGGGTGTGCCTTTCGACTCGACAGCGATAGCCCACCCACTGCAGCGCTACGGCCCGACGCTCATTCGTGCAGCGCTGAAGAACGTGAACTTCTACATATCCGAGAAGAAAAAAAGCGTCAGCGTTCACATCCATGACGCAGGCGACGTTGACGTTGCGCCCGGCTCCTTCGAGGAGACTGATATGCGTGTGCGCGATACGATACGTTCGCTGCGCGAGCAGAACCCAAAAATATTCCCTGTTATTTTGGGAGGCGAACACTCTGTTTCCCTGTCGGTCGTCCGCGAACTGAAACCCAAAACAATAGTCTCTTTTGATGCACACACAGACCTGTCCGAATCGTACGAAGGCGTCGCGTACTCGCATGCGACGTGGCTCTACCACGCTGCGCGTGAACTTGGCTGCAACGTTGTACTGCTTGGCGTGCGGGATTGGACCAAGGAGCAGGAGGCGACCATGAAAAAGCTCGGCGTTGCGACGAAGCTCCCAAAGAAACTTGAAGGCACGGTGTATGTGACAGTAGACGTGGACGTCTTTGACCCAGCATACGCGCCGGAGACAGGGTTCCCCGAGCCTGGCGGGCTTTCACCGCAGGAAGTTTTCACGCTACTGGACAAGATATTCAAAAACAATGTCATCGGTTTTGACATTGCAGAGGTCGCGTCTGACCGTCTTGGCGGCGTCACCGCGAACCTGGCCGCGCGGACTATTGTCCGTGCGTTGGGCAACCTTTAAGAGCACGCGCGTTATGAAGAGTGATATGCTGCCGTTCTGTTACAAGATATATGAGGCAGATGGAGAGACGATTCTGGCGATATGCGACTCTGACGTCGTGGGTCGGGTCTTCACTGAAGACATCCTTGTATTGGATGCCAAAAAATCTTTCTATTTCGATGAAGAGTGCACGCAGATAAAGGCGCGCCGGCTCTTTGAGCAGGCTACCATAATAAATGCCACAGGCGAGAAGGCCGTCGCGCTTCTTATAGAGCAGGGGCTTATCGATGCAGGGCGCATCCTACGGGTCAACGGCGTGCCGCACGCCCAGATGGTCAGGCTGCAGTGATTGTATGGGCAAAAGCAGGATGGGAATAGTCATTATGGCGGTTCTTGTTGCCGGAGTGCTATTCCTTAACGGTTACTTGGCCCCCGAACCCTTTGAAATAATACGGGATAGCCCTGCGCCCGGCTGCATAGAGTACAAGGGCACGCCTCCTATCGGAGGATGCTTCGGAAAAACAATAATAGAGAACTTCAAAGACCCGCATATAGCGTGCCTCGGGTTCGAGATAAATAATTGTAATGGCGGAGTCCTGCTTGTCAGGAACTCTTGCAACCAAACCCTGAATATTGGCGGCGTTGGTGTTGGACCTTCTACCGCAGAGTCTTTGGATATTGAAGAGAAAAATAACGGAACGTATCTGTTGAAGTATTCGGACGGCAACTTCGGCCACTACGTACCAGAGAACAATGAAACAGTCCGTGTTCAAGGGAAACTTGGAGAAATCCAACTGGAAATATCATTTACGAAGACAGCAAAACTTTGTTGATGTGTTGTGCATGAAAGGCATCGGGAAAACGGAGAACCACGGGCAGTTCTTTATCATATCAACTATAGTCGTTGCCTTCACGCTCGTGGGCATCCAGTTCCTCTTCGCGGGATACAACCTCGCTGACGCGTCCGTGCCGTTCACGCTTCAAGAAGATTATCTGTTCTCGAACCTAAAGGACTCCTTTGTGCGTGCGTACGTCGTTGGCCAGTGCCCCGTGCTCAAGAGCAACCTGGACGAAATAAAAGCCGATGCGGAGAGAACGGTGCAGCAGAGGCGCATGCTGTTGAACGTAACGTACACGCAGCCATGCGCTGGCATGGCAAAGCAGGATACAACGTTTACTGTCAACCTGACGTCGTTTAATTATGTTTTGTACGACGAGTTCACGCTGGCTCCTTGAGTGCCCAACGGTACGCGTTACAGCCATGAGCTAATTGAGTCCTTCAAACTTCCTTCTGATTCGTTCCAGCAGCTCCTCGCCGTGTTCTATGTCAGCTTCACCGCCGGCTGCTTTCGGATGGCCGCCGCCCGTGCCGATGCCCCGCGTGAGCGCAGACATCATCTCTGCCACGTCAATGCGCCCGCTCTGGCAGCGCGTGGACATCTCAACGTGGTATGCGGTCTCCCTATAAAGGATTATGACAGCGTCGGGATGTTTTTCAGAAACAAGCGTCGAGAGCACGGACATTATCTTGTACTTGCTGTCCAGCTTGTAGAGGTATGCGTTCGCTCTGGAGAAGCGCGTGGCGTTGCGCTCAAAATCATCTATAACGCGTTCGAGTTCGCCCTGAAACTCGTCATAGTACTGCATCAGCTCGCTCGATGTCACGTCCTCGGGACGTTCTGCGTGTGAAACTATCTCAAACGCCTGCGTCGAGCCTGTGGAGCTCTTGACGCCGTAGGCTGCGGCCAGTATGGCAGAGAGCATGCCGAGGCCGCTCTTCCACATCTCGCGCTGGTCGTAAGGGTTTTTCGTGACGAGCTGCGGATAGTCGCGTGCGACGACATCCACGAGATCCTTGCAGTCCTTTAATCCATAATCCCCAAGCACGCCTATGCCTGCTATCCATGCGTAACGTAAAGAGAAAGGCTGCGTAAGCGCATAAGCAAGATAGGACGTAGGCCTGTATATCTGCGCATCCTCGAACCGCGGGTTGATGTGTACGACGCTCTTTGAACTCATGTTCTTGACAGGCGTGTGGTGGTCTATAACGAGTAAGCGCTTTACGTTCAACGCGTTCACGAAGCCCGACTGGTCGATGGGGAGGTCGCATGTGACAAGCGTTTCGCACGCGTTCATCTGTTCAAGAAGCCCTGCAGAGACGTTAATCCCTGTCTCGTCTTTCGCCTGAGCGAATACGGTCGTGATGCCGCGCGAGCGCATGTACTTCACGATAAGCGCAGCCGAACAGATACCGTCCGAGTCCTTGTCAAACACGATCCCATAGGATTTCGTGCTGTCAAGGAACTTTCGTGCTTTGTCCAAGCCGAAAGGCATTGTAGGAACGGCCGATTTTTTAGCCGGCATTCACATGACCTCGAATTCAACGATCCAGCCCTTGTACTTCGTCATCTTCGGGCTCTTCAGTTTTGTATCGAAGAGCAGTTTTGTGGATCCTGTGCCTGCGCGCAGTTCGGCAGCCCAACGCTTCAATACATCCGTAGTATTCTTGTCCGCGTGCAGTGCGAGCGTTACGCTGTCTTTCATCTTGAGACCCAGCGCCTTGCGCGTCTGCTGGACGTCGCGCGACAGTTCGCGGACCAATGACTCTTCCATGACACCCGCGGTCTCCTTTGTATCAAGAACCACGACACCTGCGCCAAGTTCCGTGACGAAAGCGCGGCCCTCTTCCGACGTGACAGTCGCCTTTATCTCTTCCTTGGTCAGTTCAACGCCTCCAACATTCATGGAACCGTTCTTGTCCAGCGTCTTCATAACCATTGAAGGGTCTGCCTTCTTCAGTTCAGCCTCGATTTTCCTGACATCCTTGCCGTATTTGGGTCCGGCCGTGGCATAATTGAGCTTTACTTCGTATGAAACCCTTGCTTTCCCTACAGTGACCTCCTTGACGTTCAGTAGATTTTTGACAATCCCTTCCAATGAGAGCACCGCGTCTGTTAGTTCCTTTGGCCCTGACAATACAAGCCCTTTTATTGGGTAGCGTAGGCCCACGCCGGCATCCTGTCTTAGCGAAAGTGCGGTTTCCGTGAGTGCTTCAAGAGCGCTGAATGCACGCTCGAGACGCTCATCTATGCTCTTGGGATCCGTGGACGGCCATCCTTCCCTATGTATCGAGCGCTTCCATCCACCGAAGAGTTCCTGGTAAACATATTCAGAAATGAACGGGCATATGGGCGCCAGCAGGCGGAGATACGTGTCAAGTACGGTTCCTACAGCCCTTCCGACGTCCGCGGCATCGCCTTCCTTCGCCGTCTTCATGTACGTGCGCGAGAAGTCGTTGAGCAGGAAGTCTGTCAGTTTTCGTCCGGCATAGTGGAAACGGAAGTTCTCCAGGTCGTCCGTAACGTCGCGTACGAGCCCGTTGACGCGGGAGACTATCCAGCGGTTTGCGTCCCCCTTAACAGTCCCTGTTGATAACATTAAGCCGTACATGTCTACGAAGTTCTTGAGGTTCAGCAGGATGTTCATGTGCGCGTGCAGTTTCTTCGCTTCGTCGAAGGAGAACCGGTATACGCCCCAAGGCGCCGCGCCGCTGCAGACGTACAGCCGCAGCACGTCCGCGCCCAGTTCGTCCACCATCTGCTGCGCGTCCACGACGTTGCCAAGGGACTTGGACATCTTCTCGCCTTTTGCGTCGAGGACCCATCCGTTAAGGCAGGCTGTTTCGTAGGGCTTCTTGTCGAAGGTGGCGATGCCCATGAACAGAAGCGCATAGAACCAGCCGCGGACCTGGTCTTGGCTCTCGTTTATGAGATCGACTGGCCACAGGCGCTCGAACAGCTCCTTGTTCTTGTGCGGGTATCCGAGCGATGCCCACGGCCCTATGCCAGAGTCAACCCATACGTTGAGCAGGTCCGGAACGCGGCGCATCGTTGAGCCACATGAGCAGTGAAGCTCAACACCGTCTACAACATTCTTGTGCAGGTCATTGAGTTCAATTTTGTTTGTCATTCTCAAATCCAATTCTTTCGCACTGCCTACCACTTCGTAACGCTCGCATGAACCGCAGACCCATATGGGCAGCGGGATGCCCCAGAAGCGTTGGTTGGATATGCACCAGTCCGGGCTCTCCGCAAGATGGTTGCGCATCCGCTCTTTCGCGAAATCAGGGAGCCAGCGCACGTGCGCGTTCGCTGATAACATCTTCTCCTTTATCGT
>JACQIF010000049.1 GCA_016198635.1 Candidatus Aenigmatarchaeota archaeon | reverse complement strand
GTTCTGCGGCGTACTCAGCAGACATGAAAGAGAAGATACGGGAGCTTTCTTGATGTTTATCATAATTCTATTTTAAATATCATTTGTAATTTCCGTTGGTATTTTAGATAGACAAATGTAAGATAAATCTATATATTCTAAAACGTTCATATATCATATGGAATCGTTCGCTGGCGGGACCGAGAACGTCCTTGAGGGCCACTGAGAATCAATCCCCAATGAAAGACCTTGAATGCTCTGCCGGTTGTCTGCGCATCAAGAGTTTAATCGGAAGCGGGCTGTATCGACAACTGTCAAACTATCCTATTTATTCTGCTACAACCATTTTATACCGATGGCATCTTTCTGGAGACGCACTGGACGGAGGTCTCTTAATGAGTAGGCGCTTCAAGACGCCGAACCCACATATGCGCCGCACGCGCGGCTCTATAGATCCCAAGACGTACGTAATACACAACGAAACCACGTACGTCAACGCAGTTCACGGGCGCCACTTCACATGGTCTCCGAATGCGCTGCTTGGCGAGGGCGCGGGCAGGGGGTTTGCGATATTCGGTTCTTTGATGATGGTAAGCGCTGGAATCGCGCTGGCCGAATACCACATTGACAAAGGGCATATCAGCCTTGAAGACTTTGGGAAGTACATACGGGAAAACAAAAACCGCATCGGCGCTGAAGCGGCCCTTGAAGGGAAACTGACGGAAGCCGAGGTCGCGAAAAGTCTCATCTCGTTCGGCGACTCCAAAACAATCAAGGGCGCTGTGGTGGGGGAGAAACGGGGCCCCGACGGCAGCGAAGGCGACTACGGAATGGCCCTTCCACAGTACTATGCCGTGGGAATCAGGACGACGGAAGGTGACGTTGGAGCGAACAAGGACATCGCGGCCGTGCTGGTCAACTGGAGTTCGCAACCGTTGTTGCAGGGACTGCGGCCTGACTACCCTCTCAAGGCGCTGGAAGATGCAACGCAGAGATACGGCCAGAACGACTTGCTGTAAATAGAGGTCCAGCAGCTTCGTTTAGACAAGAAAGACATAGTCTCCCCGAAGTACTGCGACCCGACGACAAAACAGTGCTTTGAAGGGCCTGTCATGATAATCAAAAAGGTCGTGGAGTACACGGACGTGCCGGCGGCTCCTTGACTAAGCCCGGATTATCGTGCCTCTGACGCGCCTGCCAGCCAAGGCGTCGCGTACACGTCCGGGAACGGTGGCGTTGATGATACGGCATTCGACGCCGAACTTTCTGGACATATCATAAAGGTATGCGACTTTGCTGCGCATGCCTCCTGTGACATCAACCTTCAGCGATGCTCCGGCGCTTCGCAGCGCGTTGGCGATGTTGGAACCGTCGATTCTCTCTATCAGCTTTGCGTTCTTGTGAACCTTCGGGTTTGCAGTGAAAACTCCATCCGTGTCCCCGCCAACTATAATTCTGGCCGGGCGCAGTTTTTGCGCGATGTGCCTGAAGACCTCCTCTGTTGATGCTATCGTGACGCCTTTTGTAAGGTCAACGACAACATCACCGCATGTGACAGGCAGGAACCCCTTATCCAGCGCTTCCTCAAGTGCCGATATGTCCCACCGAACTATGCGGCCGTTCCGCGCGATCGCCCCGGCCGACGGTGGGAACGAGAATGCGCTGACTCCTGCTTTCACGAGCTCATCGACAACTATGCGGTGCAGCTTCGCGGCAACGTTCTGCGTCATCGCCGCGCCTTTCATGCTATTCGCGTTCTTGAGCCCGTCCTGCACCTTGTATTTGTGCGCCGTGACGTGGCCGAAAGAACCGCTGCCGTGGCCCAATATGACGCGTGATGTCGATCTTATCTCGCGGGCCAGCCTCATTATCTCTTCGATTTTAGGAGTGTTGGGTTTCGTCGTGTCCGTGAGCACGCTGCCGCCCAGCTTTATCAGGCAGAGTTTTTGCATGGTTAAGATTGGGGGCACAAGAAACATATAATCGTAAGGTGATTGCTCTTTCAGGACGCTTTGCCAAAGATTATGTTTATATATCGGGCGTCCTATATATCTAGGCATGAATATTGTGCTTTTTGGCGCTACCGGACAGACAGGGATGCAAGTCGTCGAACAGGCGCTCGCGCTAGGGCATGAAGTGAAGGCGTTTGTGCGGGACCCGGCGAAGATGACATTCAAGAACAGCCGGCTTTCCATCGCCCATGGCGACGTTACAGACGCTAAGGCCGTCGATGCTGCAATCAAGGGATCGGACGCAGTTATCTCGACTCTAGGACCGAAGCCCGGCTCGCAGCCTGCGCTGGCGAAGGGAACGGAAAATATAGTAAAGTCGATGAAAAAGCACGGCGTGAAGCGCCTCGTCGTCCAAAGCTCCTACCCGATGAGCGGTTCGCCTGAAGGGATGGAGTTCTTGAAGGAGCTTGGCATGACTCCCGAGCAGATAGAAGAGGCGAGGCCTATGATCGACGACAAGGTCAAGCAGGAGCGCGCGATAGAAAAGAGCGGGTTGGACTGGACTATCGCAAGGCCGCTGATTCTCACCAACGGTGCGCGCACGGGACTCTACCGCGTCGGAGAGACGCTTCCTATCAAGAACATAGATACTATATCGCGTGCGGATGTTGCGGACTTCCTGCTCAAGTCGCTTACGGACGGCAAGTGGCTGCGGAAGACTGTTGTGATTACGTACTAGAAATGGTGCGGAGGGCACTAGTTATTTATAAGCGTGTTGCCAAATATGAACAGTGGTCGCATGCAGCAAACGGTTACGATTCCCAAGAAAGAGTACGAACGTCTAAAGAGACTGGAGAAGATAGATTTTGAATTGGCCAAGCAATTCGAACACAGCCTCGAAGACCTCAAGAAGGGTCGATTTGAGGTAGTTGCTTAGTTATCTTCTCTGCAAGTTCCCTGAAACCATGCAGTTTGTCTTTCATGTGGTCTATCGTCGCCTGCTGGTCCTTCTTTCCGCTGGTTGCAACAATCAACACTAACGCCAAGTCATCATAAACGAAATAGTAGACGCGCTTCTCTTTGATCTTCTTCTCACGAAGGAACCTGTAGCCAAGAGGCTTTCCAGAAAATGGACTTTCCTTCAGTTTATACCTCAGCTTTTCGGCAGCTTCACGATATGGCTTCTCCCACTTGAGAACTTCTTTCTGGTAAGTTTCTGTCTCGATGACGCGGAACATACGTCATGTTATCTTCAACCGTCTATATAGTTGACACCGTTCAGAACCAATGGTTGGGATGTGGTGCGGAGGGCCGGAATTTCTCATGAAGTCTGTTGCCGTTTGGCGGCAGCCGGACTTTCCATGAAAGCTTTGGCGCGTTTACCGATAAGCGCTCGCAAGCGCGAATGCGCCAAAGGTTTCGAACCGACGAACGCACTAAGCGACCAGATATCTCAAAACGCAATCTTATTTTCGCGTCTCGGATAAAGCCTTCTTGAGTGTTGCCTGTCATCCCTGCGTCCAAACTCAAGACGTGCGATGCAACTGGCACCGTTTTACGGACCGCGCCAGCAGGCGTATTTTCCGTAGACGCTTTTTGGCGTTTACTTACGTCTTTAGCCAAAAAGGGTCTGGGCCAGGCTTGGTTACCTCC
>JACQIF010000046.1 GCA_016198635.1 Candidatus Aenigmatarchaeota archaeon | reverse complement strand
TCGTATTTGAGCACCACGTCCGGAGAAACTCTAAAATGAAGAACCCAACTTTTCTCTCCTCCAAAACTCCAGTAAGCGTATCGTTCCAGAACCATACCTGCCGGTGCACGCACCTCAATCTCGTTGTTGTTTGCGTACGCTTCTGGTTTGAGATTGACCATCACACCACCAAGGGCCTGCGCTTCCGAATAGCCGCCGTTCAGCTCGCCTAACGGTGTGATGTGATTGACAAGCTCCGGATCAAATATCTTATAAATGAATGCTGCTTCATGTGGAGTCGGTGCTTGTGTAGGTTCTTCTGCGGTTCCGTTGATAGCCGAGGATGTTTCGTTGGGCTCCGATGTGGTCTCGGTGTTGCTCATCGCCGCGGTTTCCGCAGACGGCGATACACAGCCGGCGACCAGGACAACAAGCAATATCAGCATCCGCATAAACAATCAAACTTCCTTAATTCTTTCAACGACGCATCCAGGCGAGACCCAGCTGTCTTGGCTGTAAACGTCTTCGTCTATAAACTCTTCCCAGTCTTCGGTCAGCTGTGTTATCTTTTGTTCGTATATTGGTTTCAGATCCTCGTCCAAGAAGTCAAAAGGACAATATTTGTAAATAGCGGAGCCGCCTTGCCAAACGGCGAGTTCAGTAAAACCAACTTTGTCGTTGGCGCTCCACGGCACCGCTTCGCCCAGAACGTCGCCCGGCTTAACCACATCGCCTTCTTCTACCTGCAGATTTTGCAGATGTTCAAAGCTTACGATGTACTGGGAGCCTTCGGGGTGCATATGGACGGCCCAGTCTTGGCTGTGTTCAATAAATGAAATGCTAATGGTGCCTTCGACAATCGCTCGTACCTCTGTTCCGGGTTTCAGGAAATACCAATACTCGATGTTCTGATCCGGATTGTTCTTTACGTGTTCACGAACGCCAAACTCCAAGAACACCTTGTTGTTCTTGATATAATCATCTTCAAAGAGCACCGCTTCGTCAAAGATGAAATCTCCGGCCGTGGCGCCTTGCCAACGATCGAAACTGACTCCGAGGCCGCTCAACGCGAACTCCTTTCTTTCGTCGGACGGAGGAATGTTTCGTGCGGTGTCCGGAGTTTGATTATAATCTATTCGAACCGTCGAATTGCCGTCTCTAACCTGGAACTGTTCCGCTTCTCCATTAAGGCAGCCGCCGACAAAGACCAATAATATCAAAACCAAACGTTTCATACCCCCGATGCACAGAGCTTATTGATAAATCCCGCAGTAAGAAAGTCGGGTGGTTTTGTGCGTCACCGTTTCAGTTTCCCATTCCAGCCCAAATATGCCAAATGGGAATTTCAGAAGGAATGGAGCCCCGGGTGGGATTCGCGTCCGAGAGGTAGCGTAAACCACGGATGCCGATTGAAACCCGTAGTGATCGACTCGAACGTATCGATAGACGTGCGCTTCACCGGCGTTCCCGGAGTGAAGACGCGGGCGTCTTCTTTTGCACCCACGACCTGCGCATCGCTCATGAACCTTTCGGGTTCGCTCGATTTTTGATCGAGCTTTTTCTGAAAAAGCTCGTACGAGTGCGCCGCTCTTAGCGGACAAACACAGACGAATCTGCATTCAACTGCTAGCTGAGCCACCGAGGCATCTGCTTCGATGGTTTTTGCTCGAGCTTTTTATCAAAAAGCTCGGCTGGCCCACCGAGGCATAGGAAGAGATAAACGAAGAAGGTATAAAAGTATAATTGGGCGCGCTTCCTAATAAATCCCACGCACAAACCTCCATTAAATCCTTTCTAATCCCACTATACAAGGGTGTGTTATGTCTAATGGAATGAGAACAATAGACGCTACGGCAACAAACGGGCTTAAGGAGCTGGTCGAACAAAGGAAGCGTCAATTCGGAAAGATAATCGATTTTATGGGCAAAGCGGTGCGTGAGATCGGAGTGACGACGCACTACGTAACCCACAATGATTACATGGAGCATACGCAGGTTGTACAAGACCTGCGGGGCTTCGACCTTACAGTGGACGACGACGGAAGCTACAGGTGGATGACAGATTATATAATAGACCACGGTGGGAAACGCGTTTTGAACGTCTCCGAACAAGGCTCTTCGATGGAAGTAGTCACGACGTACGTACAGGGACCGTGGGAAAGCCGCTTCGCATGCCTGATGGGCGACGCTGACAGGGCTTTTGCCGCATACAGAAAAATCCATCCAGAACTGGATGCGCGGAGAAAGGAAGGTGACGCCAGGGCAAAACTTGACTCTGACCAGTACTACGGCCGTCTTGCAATCATGGCCGCACACAAAAAAGCCGAAACGCCGGAACAGAAACAGGCCAGGGAAAAGAGGGCGAAGGAGCAACGAGAAAGGGAACTGCTGGAAAAAGAGGCCAAGAAGCTCGGGCTTGCACTATAAAACGTATTTGTCTTTGAACGGACGCTGGCAACAAAACCTATTTATGCCTGCCGCAGTAAGCTACCGCATGGCAGAGAAGAAGGTAGTCGCGCTGTCGCTGACAGAAGCCGTGGCTGTCAAGAAGGACGTTGTGGAAGACTCGCTCAAAAAGCTCCTGGAAAAGATCAAGAAAGAGCGGGGCGTTCGCGTAATAAAAGAGAAGTTCCACGAGACAACAAGACTGGAGAAGCCTTCTGAGACTATTCCAGAGGCGTTCACGCAGGTTATGGAGCTTGAGATAGAGTTCGAGTCGTTCAAACGCACTCTTGAGTATGTGATGCTATACGGGCCGTCAGCACTGGAGATAATGGAGCCCAACGAGCTGCGTGTTTCGCTCAGTGAAGCGCAAGAACTCGTGAACAAGCTGACGTCGTTCATGCACACGTTCGCCGCGGCAGGCGTCGGCGGCATTGTTGCAATGCCAAAGTGATTGTTCCACTGCAACCATCTGAAACGATTATTTATAGACTCTCCCACCAAAATATTTGGGGATTGTTTCATGAAACGGTTGTTAGCGTTGCTGTTACTGTTTGCTCTGCTGCCTGCAGCAGCAGACGCACGCCTCGAGTACGTTGAGAGCAACATAAACATCAACGCAACACGCACGGACTTCCTAATGGGAATCATATTCGACCGCACGCCTTCCGGCGTTCTGGAATACCCGCTATTCTACAAGATAGACAACTTCGTTGCATCCGCGTCCTTCAAAGGCGCCTCGTGCGAAGCGCAGCGCAAGACATGGGGCACGGCCATCATATGCGACTTCACAAAGTCACAGGGCCCAGGGCGCACACTTGAGCTGAAGTATGCGACCGCGGACTTAGTGAAGCTCGTGGACGCGCAGAGGCACTTCTCTACGACTGTACGGGCGCCAGATGACACGGACAAGATGGTCGTGCGGGCGTACCTGTCGCAGGGGCTCGTTCTCATCGACCCAGAAAAGGGCGTTCTGCCGCCTTATACGCCTGTGGACGGCGTAAGCGGTTCTGATGGCCGGCGTATATTTGTCGTTTGGACGCGGAACGCTACGGCACGGGGCGACGGTCTGGACGTAACGCTCACATACGAACGCATCCTGCCGCAGCAGAACAGCGAGTCCACGCTGCTGATAATTTTGGGCCTTACAGGGGCAATAATAGTCATCATTGCAGCCGTACTCCTGAAACGCAGGAAAGAGACGTTCACGCAGCCGCTCACCCTCCTGAAGGAGGACGAGAGGCGCATAGTCGAGTTCATCCAGAGCCAGAACGGCGTCGCAAGGCAGCGTGCCATCGTGGCGCACACAGGTTTCTCGAAGGCCAAGGTTTCGCGGCTCGTCCGGGACCTCGAAGCCAGGGGCGCTGTCACAGTCAGGGGGATGGGGCGCGTGAATGAGGTGAAGCTTGTAGTCCCAAAAGAGGCCAAGGCAGAAAGGCCTGAAAACGAGCCTGTAACGCCTGAAAGCAAGCCAGAGACAGACAAGCAAAATCCGTGACATCCAGAAATAAAACGGTCCTGATCCCTCATAAAGACCTTCTTATAGTGTAATAAACGTATTGGAGGGGGTTTATAGAACCACCGTTAAAATCCATTTATAAGGCTGTAAACTATTGTAAACGGATAGCAATCGATGCTTATGCGCGAATAAACAAATAACGCTGTTATACTAAACGTGTGCAAATACCTCTGATACTCAAAATACGGCTTTTTCAGCCCTTTGGAACAATTAAACTACGCATCTAGGGGTATAACGAGCAAAAAGAACGTTTTATAGTGCGTCTGTACATCGCATGGAACTGTTTCAAGTCATTTTTATATACCCCCGGAGGCCAATAAGGTAACCTGAAAGTGTAGAGAGTGTTACGTCTCTCTGAGCTTTCATTAACAGACGCGCGTCATGGATCTGACGAGATCCTACGTAACGACCGTCTGGAAACCCACGAGGGCTTGACGCACACCGCGTGTGCGTCGGTACGCGTCGGGTTTTAGACACAGGCCCTGTAAAATCTGCAGGGTCTGGAAATATGAGGTGAAAACCAATATGCAAATAAGAAAAATCGCTAGCACAGCGGTTGGCGCCCTATTGGCGGGAGCCACATTCGCAGTGCCGGCACTGGGAGCCACTCTTGACGGCCTTCCTGCCCCGTTCGTATCGGGTAGCGCAGCGAACTTCGTCGTAGTGGTCGGTGCAGGTGCAGCGACTGCGGACGTCATAGGCGCGGTAGACATAGCCGCAAGATTCGGTGGTGAAACCGTTTCGACCGGCTCCGCTGAAAAGAAGCAAGGGCAGAAAGACGCCTATTTGGGTAAGGCCATAACAAGCCAGTTCCCGACAAGACAGACAAGCAACGACATAGGCATCTTGACGTCCAAGGCAACAATAAGCATCGGCAGCGACACATACGACACGCACGACGAAATCGTGCTTGCCAGCACAAGCCCAACGCTGAACACGAGCTTAAACTCGAACCAAAAAGACTACGGCACGGAAACCGTGTTGGAAGTCCAGCAGGGAGCGATAGGGTACTACTACCTCTTCGACACCAAGGTAAACATAACGAAGAGCGTAACTAGCACAACCCCGTTAGTAATAAGCTTCCTCGGACAGCAGATGACCATAACGGCATCGGCTGACGCCACGACAATAACGGCACGCGCCGGAACGAAGCTTTCCCTCAAGGCAGGCGAATCGGCCACAGTTGAGAACAAGCTCGTAAAGCTCGTACAGACCAGCGACACGTCTGCATTGGTTGATGTAGGCGGAACGCAGGACACTGTAGGAAACGGCAACACAAAGACCATAAACGGCCTGCAGGTCAAGGTGGACAGCGTATTCAACGACCAGGGCACAGTGAACGACTTCGCTGTAATCATAGTCGGAACAAACGCTGAGAAGAGCTACACACACGGTGATGGCTTCATAAGCCCGTGCTCGAGCGCAAACGGCGACTCTGCATGCACGAAGGACACAGCAGACTGGACATGGGTCTTGAACGGACTAGCCAGCAACACGAAAGGAGACACGAGCGCCGGAGGCGGACCAACGATAGGCATCCAGAACCGCTTCACGAAGGCATCGTCGAGCAAGAGCCCAATAAAGCTGGGACAGGCGTACTTCCTGCCGTATGACTTTGCGAAGGTCGAAATGACAAGCGCGAAGTACACGGACTACATGAAGTTGGACGTCTTCCCGGACACGTTGGACCTCAACACGACAGCCATCGGCAACCCAAGAACACTAGGAACGGCCGAGAAAGCGATAGTCATGACGTCAGACGTTGACGACACGATTGCGCTGGAAGACCAGTCCGGTGCCGCGGGTAACGCGTGGTTCCAGAGCGACTTGACGGCAGACACCACATCGAAGAAACTGGCGTTCGTCTATTCGAACCTGAACGACACGATCGACGTGTGGTACTACGACAAGAACGGCAAGCCTAACTACGCCGGTAACCTCTCTGTGAACAACACAGGTACCGCCGCAGTAAACAACTTTGCCCACATCGAGTACAAGGACACGAGAGGCACAGGCGGAGTACAGTTGGGTCTGAACGCCAGCAACACATCGCTGACCAGCGGCGACCTATGGCTCGTCTTGCAAGACCAGGACAGCAATGTAGGCGGCGCGACGCACGACGACATATGGATAAGCCTAGGGTTCACGGGAACTCGTGGGTTGACAGGTCTGACAGCCAGCACACAAGGTCTGGACAGGCTTGGCGTGACCAAGAGCTCTGCTGAAGACAGGGACGTCTTGTACGGAGCCAATGTCGGCGGCAGTGCCCAGCAGATAGGCAAGCGTGACGTCGACCAGATGACGTCGTACGGCATCAAAGTAGAGAAGCCGAGCAGCACAACTGCAAGCGACCACGCAACGCTATCGATACCGGCTGGACCGCAGCAGATCCGCGTGACGATAGGTGCAAAGGACGCCGCATCGGCAACAGGCACTCGCACAGGACAGATAAAGACATCCGTGTCGAAGCTTGACACAGAAGTCGCAACACCTGCAAGCGAGAAGAACCTGGTGCTAGTCGGTGGCCCATGCGCCAACCGCCTCGTGGCACAGCTGGCAGACGCAGGCAAGTATGCGTGGAAGTGCGACGACCTCGGAAAGCTACCGGCAGGCGCTGGTTACAGCATCGAAATGGTAAACGATGCGTTCGCAACCGGCCAAGTGGCATTGGTAGTGTCCGGAGTCAGCGCAGCTGACACACGCGCTGCGGCAGCTCGCGTACAGACCTTCGACACAGACGGTCTGAAAGGAGCTTCCGTACGCACAGGCGTACTGGCAACGGCATAAACCCTTAGATCAGTGAGGAGCCAGTCGCTCGCGCGGCTGGCCCTCTTTCTTATTTTTTGATTGGAATTAGCGGGGGCTGTGAATGGGACATGACCACCGCGGTGGTAGTGCACGGTTTATATCTTGCTCCAGCATAGATGTAATATGCTCAAACAACAGCCCCGCCTAAAACACCTGGAAGAGGAAGTTGCGACATTAAGGATGGAGTTCATACGTCTCAAAAACATTGTCAACGAGGAGCCTCTTCTGCTGGTTGAACAGCCTGAAGAAGTTGCTGCAAGAAAAATACGCGCATATATTGAACGCGGCAAAAAACTCGGAAGAACCGGCATTGAAGACAGTGAACTGGTGGATGAGTTCAGGCTGCCTGTAGAACAGGTGCACAGAATTTTTGATAAACTCATACGGGAGGGTATTATCCGTGAGCACAAATACAATGTCTCAAGAACTGGCAGATAGAACAATGTTTAGAAGGGATAAAGACGGCTGGCTGTGCGTCTATGACATATTCCCAAAAATATGGATAAGGTGTGCTAAGTTCGGAAGGGAGTACGTCGTTGCCGACACGGCACGTGACCGTGCTCAAGAACGTGTAGCAGAGGGTTACATACGTATATTTCCAAAACGAAAAATTGAGCCTGTGATATCTTAAACAGCCATCTTCTCCTTCTCTATGGGGACGGCGCGCCCGTCCTTCCAGCTGGCATACGCGAACGTCAACGCGTAAACGAGCGCTACCAGCGGAAGCGTCAACAGCGCTGCGCTAACATCGCTGAAGCTTTTGCCTAATGCGGTCGCGCCTATCGGCTTCACGACAAACAGGAAATGGCCCATATAGACGAGAAGCGACTCGCGGCCCAGCACGCGCGTGAATCCAAGCAAACGGGGTTTGCGCGCGTATGCGGCATAAAGAACGTACAGCACAATCATAGGCAGCCCGACCGAGAATAGCACGAACGAAAAAGATCGGCCATAGTAGCTTATCGGCAGACCCAGCGCGTGCAGTAGAAGCGCGACCAGCGTGAACCCAATGCCTGCATATAGCGTCTCCATGTGCTTTCCTGACTCAAGCAACTTCATCATTAGTACTCCTCCAAGAGCCATCGGCAGAAGATTCGCCACAGAGAACCAGCCTCCGACCAGTGCGTTGAAAACAAAAGCGAAGAGCAGCGAGCCGTTCATCTGCAGTGCCGGAGCTAGTGGGTATAGATTAAAGGCTGGCACCGTCCTTATCCAGTCCAGCAAAACGGCCTCTATAACACCGGCACTGACTATCATTACAAGTAGCGTCCGGACAGTGGGCCTCGCATGCAGTAGTATAATAGCGACGACGAGCGCCGTGAGTCCTATGCCTTGCAGTGCCTCCTCCCAGCGGACGTACGTCAACGGTGTGAAGACGAGCGCGGTGAACGGAAGGCTCAGCAGTATGTACTTGCTGTAGCGCTTTACTGCCTTACGCACCGCGCTGCGCTCGCCGCGCTCCAGCCACTTCTTGGTCAATATGTAAACTCCTATGCCGCTCACGAACGTAAATGGCAATGGCGGCGGCAGAGGCGTCGGCATCGAAAAGACGGAGATGTAAAGAGGAGGCGTGCTGTATATGTCCGAACGCGCGAGCGCATTGAAGATGTGCCAGGATATCATCGCCAGGATGGCAAAGCCGCGGAAGACGTCTACATACGCCAGCCGCGCGTTCATCCCATAACCTCTCTTACAGTCACGACTGCAACGCCTGACTCGTTTATCTGG
>JACQIF010000051.1 GCA_016198635.1 Candidatus Aenigmatarchaeota archaeon | reverse complement strand
GTGCAGCGACATCGTAGAGCAGCAAGAGCCTTGCAAGCGGTCGCCCATCTGTGCAATGCCGTCAGCGTCTGTGCAGAACGCGTTGCCTTGAGCACTTAACTGCTGGAACTTCGCTTCAAGCGGCGTTACGCTGCTTTCCATGCGCATTTCATGGCCCATGCGATTTTGGACAACAAACACAACCAACAGAACGCTCACGCATACAGCAAGGATTTGTAAAGACGATTGCTTTCGCATAACTGCAGTTCAACCCACGCCTTTAAATATTCCCATGTCTCACGCTGTGCATGGAAGAACGCACGCGCAAAAGCAGGGAATCGCATCAAGACGCCGTAACGATCCCGAAAAACACAGTCAAGTGGGTTGCGTTGCTGCTTGTTGCGCTAAACGTCTTCACGTTCTTGATAGGATCGTTTGTCCAAACAGGCGCATCAGGAGCAAACATCGCTCCACAAGGCAGCGGAGACGCCGCAGCGCCGCCGAGTCGCGTGACTGTAACGGACGTAGGCGCATACTCTATCGGCGACGAGGACGCCAAAATCACGATAATAGAGTACTCCGACTTCCAGTGCCCGTTCTGCCGCTCGTTTTGGCAGGGCACGCTTCCAGAAGTCAAGAGCGCTTACATAGACACAGGCAAAACCCGCCTCGAGTACAGGCACTTCCCGCTTTCCTTCCATCCCGCAGCCCAACCTTCCGCGGAAGCCGCAGAGTGCGCCGGCGATCAGGGCAAGTTCTGGGAAGCGCACGATGCGATATTCAGCAACCAGGCCAAACAGGGCCAAGGAACGATTTCATACACAAAAAACGACCTGAAGGCGTGGCTGTCCGGTGTGCAAGGCCTTGACGTCGAAAAGGCGATGAAGTGTCTAGACGATGGCGCGAAACGCGCCCGTGTGGCCGCCGATGTCGCGGACGGCAACAAGTACGGCGTGAGCGGCACGCCCAGCTTCTTCATAGGCTCGCCAAGCAAGGGTTACGTCCTGCTCGTTGGTGCACAGCCGTTCGAGGCTTTCCAGCAGGTTCTGGACCAAGAGCTCCGGAGCTGAAGGTTATCGAGCAGAAGCTCAAGAACCGGATGTTATTGACGCCGAACCTGTATAACGTCAACTTTTAGTACTTGGCGGGGCTAGGTAAACTATGAATCTGCGTGTCGTGCGTTCGTCCGTTGGGAAAGTGTACACGAAGTGGCAGTACTTTGCTGTCACCGGGATAACCATGGCCTTGGTAGTGGCTTTCTATATCTTCCTGACAAACGTACCCTTGTTTGCCCAAGCCATAAGCTCTGGATACCCATTATCCACTATAATAAATCTCATGGCAGCGCTCGTCAAAGGCATAGAGCAGTCCGCTGGATTCGCCACAGCAGTCACTATCTTCGTATCAGCCGTACTTGTCGGTGTCAACGCCTCGCTACTTGTTTACCGCGTGCGCAACTTCGGCTTCAGCACGAAGCAAGGCAGTTCGACTTTGAGCGGCTTCGTTCTGGGCGCGTTCGGCGCGGGATGCCCGGCGTGCGCGACAGGCGCGCTCTCGTTGGCAGGTGTTGCTGGAGGACTCGCAGCGCTGCCTTTCCAGGGATGGGAGCTGCGGTTGCTGAGCTTCGCCTTGCTCGTGATGCCTATATATTGGCTGTCACGCGACATCGAGAGCGGCGGCGCTTGCAAGATTTAGGTGTACATATGTCTCGAAGACCTCACGAACCAAAGTCAGATCGTACGGAAACCCCTGCTACACCGCAGCCTTTGCAGGACAACGCAGGCAAGATAAAAATAAAGATGCCTAAGTTGAGCAGCAAGCAGCTCTATGCCGTGATTATAGGAGTATTATTCTTCGGTTCTACGGCAGCCTACGCATTCTTCTCCTCACCGACTGCACAGGCGCAGCCGAACGTACCAGATCACGTTTCCCAGGCAGCAGGTTCCCTTCAAGATTCTAACGTCGGTCCGCTCGGCGGTATCCATGAACATTTCCGCATTGCCGTTACGCTGGACGGCGTCCCCATAGACTTCTCGCGTGCGCGCTATCAGCTCCGTGACCAGCGGTTCCACTTCGAGGACGGGGACGGCGTAACGGGACACATGCACGCCACAGGAATAACGCTTGGTTATGTGTTCAGCACGCTTGGGATGAAACTGGACTCCACGTGTTTCGTGCTGGACGGCGGCAGGGAGTTCTGTTCTGACGGAACAAAACGTTTGGAGATGTTTGTCAACGGCCGCGTGAACGCAGAGTTCGAGAAATACGCGCCGAAGGCAGCCGGAACAGATACGCAGATGGACGACATCGTGATAACGTACGGTTAGATTTCTTAGTGGCGCTAGGGGTGGGACTCGAACCCACGATGCCTTTCGGCAACTGGCTTCTGACACCAGCACGTTTCCATGCTCCGTCACCCTAGCACCACGTTACCTAAGGCGTCTAGAACGTCAAGAGTTTACGACCACCGTGGTGGTAATAGAAAAAACAACTGGTAATGGTAAAACCGCTATCCTGAAGAAAGGCTTAAATAGAAAAGTGTGTATCCGAATATAGGCTTCTGACACCGGTGCGTTGACGCTCTGTAGGGAGTTGAGCCCGCGCCCCTCATGGGGCACCATCCTAATCATACTCGTCCAACTTCTTCTGGTTCCTATCCTTTTTTAATGCGTCAGCCGTGATCCACGAGCTTCGCACGTAGTCAGGGAACTCCTCGTGTTTTTCTAGCAGGCTCTTCAAAAACTTTATTGTCTTCTCGTCGTGCGGGTAGCCGACGCCGAAGTCCACGCCGACCGCACGTTTGATCTTTTCTATCTCCCAGTCGCGCTCGACCTTTGCGATGATTGAGGCTGCGCCAACGATTACGTACTTCACGTCAGCCTTGTTCTCTGCGATTATTTCTGTATGGTTCTTTGCAAGAGCGAGCAAATAGTCTTTGAATTTTCCAGTGGATACCTGCGGAGCGTCCACGTACGCAACGTCCGCGCCCATCGCCTTTATGATTTCAGCCATCTTCTTGGCCTCTATGACGTTAAGGTTGTCGCGTTCGCGCATCTCGTCTATGTCATTTGCGCTGATGTGTATCGTGACGTAATCCTTTAAAATCTTCTTCAGCTCTGCATACAAACGCTCGCGCTTCTCTGGCGTGAGCAGCTTCGAATCCTTGACGCCCAATGCCTTTAGCTTAGGCAGGTCGCTCTCGTACGCCACGGCGCCTCCAACGACGAGCGGGCCTATCACTGCGCCGCGGCCTGCTTCGTCTATGCCGAGGACGAGTTTGTTTTTATCCATATTGTGATTTAGGAGAGGCGCGCGTTTAAATAAACAGGCACTGAAGTTGGGATGTGTGAGGATATGGAGACGCCGCCGGTTCCAAGGGACTTCAAGAGTTTCGTTGCTCTCTACAAAGAGACTGTCTACAACAAGATTTGCGAATACCTCCCTAAAGGCGAACCAGAGGCCTATCATAAGATAGTCCGTTGCTACGTCGACCGCAAAGGGCAGTACAGAAGGCCGTCATACTTGCTTTTGTGGAATCTTCTCTATGGCGGGCGCATGGAGGACGCGATACTCCCGGCTGCCGTGCAACAGACCTCGGAAGACTGGATTCTCATGCACGATGACATCATGGACGGTAATTCTCTAAGACGCGGGCAGCCCGCTGCGCACGTCCTGTTCGGTTTGAACTACGCAGTCCTCGGGGGGGATCATCTGCATATGATGAACTGGAGAATGGCGCACGAAGCGGCCGAGAAACTCGGAAAGGATAGGGGCAGGCGCTACTTCGACAAGTTCTTTGATATAATGCACGTGACGCACGAAGGCCAGTACCTGGACATGCGTCTTACACACGATGTTAAAGACATCACAAAATTCACGCCAGAAGACTACTTCAAGTCCATACACGCTAAAGCCGCCTACTACACCGTTTACGGGCCTATGCAGTGCGGCGCGATAATAGCAGGAGCGCCGGAAGAAGTCGTGAATAGCATGGCGGAATATGGGGTATCCGTGGGCAACGCCTTCCAGATAAAAGACGATATTCTGGACTGCACGTCGACAGAGGCAGTCCTCGGAAAATCCATAGGCAACGACGTGCGCGACGGCGTCAAGACGATAGTCCTGTGGCACGCCGTTCAGAACGCGCCTGCGGACATTCTGGCAAAACTGAAGGCGATATACGCAAAGCCGCGCGAACAGAAGACAGAAGACGAAGTTAAGTGGATACTCGAGAAGTTCAAAGAGCTGGGTTCCATCTCGTACGCAGAGAAAGAGGCGGCGCGCTTGGCAGGAGAGGCCGCGAAGAGGTTCGACAAACAGACAAAAGACATGCCAGAATCGCCGTTAAAGCAGCTGGCGCGCGAGTCCATAGGTTACGTCGTCAAGAGGAAGGAATGAGTTCACAGCTCTTTGAGCCTGGCTCCGTATCTCGTGGAGTGTCTTGACACATATCCCTGCGCGTTTGCTTCCCACTCCCAGTCCACAAAACCGCGGTGCGGGATTGCTCTTACCCGGCAGCGTATCACATCACCCTTTCTGACTCGCAGATGGGGATTTAGCGGAAAAAGCTGGCACTTCCAGTGCGTTTGTGTTCCAGGCCCGTTTGTCAAGAAGACATCGTCGCACAGTTTGGCACGGAAATAACCGCAGATGCTATCTATCTGCCCTCCTCTGCGTGCCGTGAAATCCACAGTCTCATCCAGTTTTATGCTATCGTCCTTTGAAAGGTCTATGCGCTTGATTCGTGCGGCACTCGCTATCAGCTGCGCCGGCGCAACTAGTTCCTGGTAGACCGAATTAGCCGCTACTTCCATAGCAGGCCCGAAACCGATGCCGTACATTCTTTTCCAGAAGGCGATTTTACCGTACAGTTCTGGCGAAGATACAGGCGCAAGGAACAGCTCTATTTCAGACGGCATCATGACGCCACCCCTCTTCAGAAGCCTTTTCCTGAGTTCTATCACATCACTGAGCATATTCTCTTGGAGCGCGAAGTATCCTATGCACTCTGATAAGAGCACGTCGCACTTCTCAGGGAGTTTTGCATGGCGCGAGTCGGAGTTGATGAATTTGATATTCGTATAGCCGTTGGACTCCGCCAGTCTCTTTGCCAGGTTTATGATACCTGTCCTTTCGATAGCATAGATTTTCCTGGCGCCTGACTGCGAAGCGAAGAATGCCATTATCCCAGTTCCCGTTCCAAGATCGACTACAACGTCCCCCCTCTTCACAGTCTTTCTGATAGCCCGACGGAACGCGCCTGTTCTCGTCCTATCAGACAGCATCGATATGTGATGACTAAGCCTTTCATAGTCAAGGTAGTACACAGTCAGAACAGCCTCCTTATGTCGTTTGCGTTGTCACTCACCCATACTGGGAAATGCAACGCTTTTTTGAGAGTGGATGCAGCAGCCTTCTTGTTTGCAAAAGTGTACAGACTCCACCCCAGCCACGCCACATCAAGCGCCTCAGGAAGGATTCGCAGTTCGTTCGCAGATAGGCCACCATACCCTTCTACAAATGCCCTGGCCTTCCCGAAGTCCAGCTCGCACTGCATGATAAAGCTCTCAGCATTGGAATAGTCTATCTCGCCCGGCTTCATGGCAGCCAGGCACACTAGAGTATTCGCCACATCCATGACCCGCGCATCGCGGTGGGCAAACTCGAAATCGAAGACGTACACTTTATCCGAGAACTTCATGTTGCCCCCATGGAAATCCCAGTGGATCGCTTGCTGTGGTAGCTGTGCTTCGCTCAGCTCTTTTCTGTCATGCTCGAGATGCTCGCGTGCGAGCCTGGAGAACTCATTTTCTTCGTTAGGAAGCCATCTATACGTCCAATCGACTGCATTTCCGGTGAACGATACGTGTCCTCTGTAGTCTACGAG
>JACQIF010000045.1 GCA_016198635.1 Candidatus Aenigmatarchaeota archaeon | reverse complement strand
CGGCGCGCCGTAGAGCAGACCCATCATGGAGGGCATGCCCATCATGCCGTGCCACCCTATTCCGAGAACCCACCAAACAAGTCCGACGATGGCACCGGTTTTCGTCGCGCCTTCGACGCTGACTGGAGCGTACTTGGCCATGGATAAATTGTGGTGAAGCCGGTTTATAAATCTAAATCCTCGGTTTGTACCGCCTCATCAGCAGGGAGTTCCCGACGACAGAGAATGAGCTGAAGGCCATCGCCGCTCCGGCGATCATTGGAGAAAGCAGCAGGCCGAACGTCGGGTACAGAAGGCCTGCGGCTATTGGAATGCCAATAGTGTTGTAGGCGAATTCCCAGAAAAGGTTCTGCTTGATCTTCTTGACCGTGTATTTGCTAAGATCGATGGCCGTGACGACGTCGCGCAGGTCGTTCTTAATCAGGACTATCTTCCCCGTTTCCAACGCCACGTCCGTGCCTGAGCCTATCGCTATGCCAAGGTCGGCTTGCGCAAGCATCGGTGCGTCGTTTATTCCGTCGCCTACGGTCGCCACTATTCTACCTTGGCTCTGCAGCTCCTTGACCTTCGCCGCCTTGTCCTGCGGCAGCACGTGCGCCATGACGTTCGTTATCCCGGTTTGCTGCGCTATCGCGCGGGCTGTCCGTTCGTTGTCGCCTGTCATCATCCATACCTCGATATTCATCTTCTTCAGTTGGGCGACGGCGTCTGCGGAGAACTGCTTAATGGTGTCTGCAACGGCCACGAGCCCCATGACGCGCCCGCCGTACGCTACAATCACAGTCGTTTTGCCCTCGCCTTCCAGTTCGCTCATCCGCTTTTCGATACTGCTGATATCCAAGCCGTTTTCCTGCATGAACAGCCGGTTGCCCACGAGAATGTCTTGCCTCGTGTACTCTGCCCTGATGCCCTTGCCAGAGACAGTTTCATATTTCTTTATGACAGGAAGCTCAATAGATTTTTCTCCGGCGCGCTTCACTATCGCTTGCCCTATGGGATGCTCGGAGCCCCTCTCGGCCGCTGCTGCGAGTTTTAAAACTTGTTTCGTGTCGTAACCAATCCCGACTACATCAGTCACCGCAGGCTCGCCTTTCGTAAGAGTACCGGTCTTGTCAAAGATTATCGTGTTTGTCTTGTGTGCGATTTCGAGAGCCTCGCCGCCCTTGATGAGTATCCCGTTCTGCGCGCCAAGCGTCGTCCCTACAAGTATGGCCGTGGGCGTAGCGATGCCCAGCGCGCACGGGCACGCTATGATCAGTATTGTGATGAAAATAGTAAGCGCAAACGCGGCGCCGCCGACGAGATACCACGCGATGCCCGACAGGATTGCGACGACTATGACAGCGGGCGTGAAGTAGGCGGAGACGCGGTCTGCGAGACGTTGCAACGGCGCTTTCGACGTCTGCGCTTCTTGGACGATCTTGATTATCTGCTGCAAAACCGTATCTGCGCCTATTTTCGTGGCGCGGTATTTCAGGAGACCGGACTTGTTTATAGTGGCGCCTATGACTTCGTCCCCTTTGCGCTTCGTTACGGGCAACGATTCGCCTGTTATCATGCTCTCGTCAATGGCAGACTCTCCTTCGAGGACTTCGCCGTCCGCGGCGACGCGCTCGCCAGGGCGAACAACGACAACGTCGCCGACTTTGATTTCGGTTATTGGTATCTCCGTTTCCTTTCCATTGCGCACGACACGGGCTGTCTTTGGTTGCAGGCCTATGAGTTTCCGAAGCGCTTCGGAAGCCTTGCCCTTGGCCATCTCTTCCAGATATTGTCCTACGAGAATCAATGCGATAATCACGGCGGCCGCATCGAAGTAGACCTCGCCTTTTACGAGCGAAAACGCCACAGCCGTGCTGTACAGCCACGCCGCTGACGTGCCCGTAGCGATCAGCGTGTCCATATTGGCGCTCCGTGCGCGCAAAGCATCGAACGCCCCCTTATAGAATCTCCGGCCTGCGTAGAACTGGACTGGTGTATCGAGCAGGAACAGGATAATGTTGTTGTGCAGCAGCGCATAGAAGAAAGAAAGCACGACAATCGGAACGGTCATCAGGACGGCGAACGTAGCCTGTTTCTTCAGCTTCTTCGCTTCTATCTCCGGTGCCTCGTGTTCGTTGAGGCAGCGCTCGCTGCAGAAGTAGAGCGTTCCGGCCGCAGCCGCCCTCTTGAATATTGCTTTGCGCTCGTCAACGTACATTCCGCATATTGGGTCTGTAGCCACGCTTTCCACCGAGCAGCGTACGCTTCAAGGGAATATGAAGAGCGCGCACGCCCTATGCGCATCTTCGGCAACCGACCAGCGCAACTATCGTTTTTGATATCGACGCTTTTTTATGTAAGTTAAACAGAATCCGCATTGCAGGCGCCTTTGAAATGAAAAATGGAAAAGGGAACGAGCATCCAGAACGTTACGCCGTCGGTTGGGCAATTGTCGTAACCCTCGCTTCTCTCATTTACGCCATCGTGCGCTACAATATATTCGGCAACGTCCCTCTGGAATACATCCCGCTCTACGTCTCCAGCAAAGGCATCTCCGTTGCGTCAGTGGCACTGATAGGAATGTCGTTAATACTCGGGCCGTTGGCAAGATTCTGGCCACGCGTCTTCGCGACAAAGTTTTACTTGAGAAAGTACTTCGGGCTGCTCGGGTTTGGCTTGGCGGCCTTGCACTCGTTAATCTCCCTTATGATATTCAGTCCCGCATACTACCCAAGATTCTTCGAAGAGGGCGGCAAGCTCACAGCCGCCGGAGAGCTATCGATGATGTTCGGGGTTATTGCGCTGTTCATATTTTCCATAGTTGCTATCACGTCGTTGCCTTCTGTCGAGAAGACTATGGGCAGGAAGCGGTGGCTGGACGTCCAGCGCGCCGGCTATATGGCGTTTGCGCTTGTCGGCCTTCACGTTTTTGCGATGGGATATAAAGGCTGGACGCAGATGGCCGCGTGGCCCGGCGGACTGCCTCCAATAACGCTGCTGGCGTTTGTTATAGTTGCTTTCGTTATTCTAATGAGGCTGCTTGCGATAGTGTTCCCAAGGCGAACAACATGACGTACGGTATCTTTTGTGATACTGCATGCTTCAAATGTGTAACTTTTTACTCTAACGTTTGTGGCATGGCATGAAAGTCATTATCAAGAAACAGTCCGTGGGCCGCCTGCTAATTGGGGCGGCCGTGCTTCTGATACTTGTTACGGCGATAGCCAAGTCTGACGTGGACAAGCAGCAGGCTTTCCTGTGCGACCTCACGCACTCGCAGGGAATCCCGGCCGAAGAGTGCCCTGTCCACAACAGCATCTTCTCCTGGACAGTTGCAGGCATGTTCGTCATAGGATTCCTCGTTTTGGCAGCGGGGTTCTATCTTAGTTTCCCGCAAGGTGGCCAGGAAGAAGCGAAGTTCAAGACAGTCGACACAGGCAAGCTCGACGGCATTGAAAGGAAGATATATGACACGTTGCTGAAGAGCAACGGTTCTGTGCATCAGGCTGATCTCGTCAGGGAAACAGGACTCTCGAAAGTGCGCGTCACGCGCATATTGGACAAGATGGAGTTCTCCGGGGTCCTCGAACGCCGGAGGCGCGGGATGTCCAATATCGTCGTTCTGAAGTGAAACTAGTTTCACTGCAACCCATATCTGCTGTTTCAGTCCACTGCGCGTATGAAAAAGGGACGCAAGGAAACTTTGACCATAGCACTGCTCGCCGCGCTCATAGTCGTGACCGCTTTCAATACGATACAGATTGCCAGCCTCAGCAGCACAACCAGCGGAATACCGTTGTCTTATGAGTCCAGTGCGGTGGGCATAGCGGACACACTTAACATTATCCCGCGAGGGACGCCGGACATATACGGGAAGGAGCTTGGCGTGAGCTATGACGACGTTTCGGCAGCCAGCCCGCAAAAAGCCGACGAAACCATACGAAAGCTCGGCCTTCTCGATGTCAATACAGAACTCGCCGGCGCAGACTTGCAGCGTTACGTGGGCATCACGTCCCAGTTAAGTTGCGAGTACTGCTGCGGCGCAGAGTCGATAATATTCCCTGACGGCAGTGCGGCTTGCGGTTGCGCGCACAGTTACGCGATGCGCGGCTTGGCGAAATACCTCATAACAGAACATGGCAGCATGACAGACGATGCCATCTTGGAAGAGCTTGGAAAATGGAAGACCCTGTTCTTCCCCGAACAGATAACGGCTAAAGCGCGTGTTCTGCAGTCCAGAGGAATAGAACTGAACTACGTGAACATGGCTTCCAACAAATACCGGGGCATAACGAGTGACGGCGGCATGGTAGGGGGATGTTGATGGCGAAACACAAAGATACGCTGGTGATGGAGTTCAATCCGAGGGAGTACGCTGTCCCGATTTTGCTTGCGCTGTTGTTGGTCGTTTCGCTGTTCCAGATGTATCAGATTAACGCGCTCGAATCGAAGCTGTCGCCGGATAATGGCGTTGACATGAGCGGCTGGACAGCCGAAGAGAAGATGATGTACGAACACCACGGAACCCTGCCAGCGCGTCTGGAGGGCCAGAATAGCAACGGCGGTGGAGGAATGGTAGGAGGATGCTGATCGCTGTTCTTGCAGGCGTGCTGTTCTTTTTGGCCAGTGCACGGACAGTCTCGGCTCACTGTCCCCTCTGCACTGCTGCAACAGGCGCGCTGGTCGCCACGTCGCGTGTCGCCGGTCTGGACGACGTCATCACAGGAACGTTCTTGGGTGCTTTCACAGTCTCGACAGCGTTCTGGCTGGCGCGCGCCGTTTCGTCAAGATTAAGAGCCCACAAGAGTCGTTACGCCAGGCTCTCGGCGCATCCTTATGTCCTGACGACCGCATCGCTGGCCCTGACTCTCGCCGGCCTCCAGTTGTCCGGCATACTCAGCGTTTTCGCCCCGCGGATATTCGGTGTTGACAAGCTCCTGCTCGGGACTGTGCTCGGGGCAGTTGTTAGCGTCGCCGCGTTTGAGCTTCACTCAACGATCCGCAGGTCCAATGGCGGCCGCAACCACATTCCGTTCCAGGGCATCGTTTTGCCCCTGCTGATTCTGATCGTTATAGACGCGCTGTTATACGCATCAGGGGCCTTGGTATGAAAGAAGACCGTGGTGACATATCGAAGGCGCAGGACCTTACCATGGCAGTCGTGAATTTGATAAGCCTAGAAGAGCATCTTGCGTTCACCGCGGCAAAAACCGGCGAGGACGATTTCTACGAAATGGGACGGGACGTCCGCGCGCTGCGCGTCCGCTGCATGAAAGACCTGATAGGCGAGCCGCGTGGCGAACTGTGGTGTTCCACGAAACACACGCTGTCTGCTGTGATGCGCCTGCTCGAAGTGGCGTCGAAGGAATCGGGGAAGAAGTGCGCCTTTTACAGGAAGGCGGCCTTCGACCTTTACAAGATGTTCTGGCTGTTCAGGGAGGTTGGAATGGATGAAAGGAAAAAGTCTCAGGACAAAACTCGCCGCCGCGGCTAGAAAGGCGCTGGCGTGCTGCTACGAGGGATAAGAATGAAGAACGCGCTTGTTGTTTCACTGATTGCGCTGGTTGCTGGAATAGCGCTCTTCGCGGCCACAGCGCGCCCGCCGGCATCCGAGGCAATGCCTCCTTATGCCACTGGGTATCCGCTGATCAAGGAGGCTTACGTGTTTGCCTCAGCGAACCCTGAAAAGCTCGACGGCGTCCCGTGCTATTGCGGTTGCATGCAGCATCCCCACGGAGGCCGCCTGCATTCGCGTGGTCTTCTGGACTGCTACAAAAATGGCGATGCGTTCGAGCGCCATGCGAGCGAGTGCGAGATGTGCATAATGGACGCGTTGAGCGTCAAGAAAATGGACAGCGAAGGCAAGAGCAAGGAGGAGATAGTACGCGCAATAAACGCAAAGTACGCAGGACAGATGCACTGACGGCGAAAACAGGCGCGGCCGGAGGCTTCGGTCTCGGCTTCGCTGCCTGCCACACTGTGTGCCAGACGCTCATCGTAGCCTTCGCGTTATTTGGGGTCGCCCTGCTCGGTGTGCCTCTGGCATTCCTGCAACCCTACAGCACGCCTTTGCTTGTCATAAGCGCTGTTCTGATATTGTGGAGTCTCTGGACGTGCACAAAGCACGGAATGTCGCCAAAGGCGCTCTTGAAGCCTGTGGGTTTCGGCCTTCTCGCAGCCGTGCTAATATTGTTCGTTTTGCTGGTGGCGCTTCCTCCTGAAACAGCGGACGTGTCGCCGCAGCCATCCAAATGTGCGCCGGCTGCCGGCTACACGCCGGAGCAATGGAGGGAGCACGTGTCCCATCACCCATTACTGTACGAGGAGTGTTTGAACGAAGAAAGGAGGTGACAAGATGGAAAAAGACGTTGTTTGCGGCATGGAAGTGGAAACGAAGGGTGCTCCGAAAGTGAGGAAACCCGGGCAGACATATTATTTCTGCAGCCAAACGTGCAAAGACGCTTTCGCGAGGAGCCCCACGCAGTTTGTCAAGCCCGTAAGCAGGAACTTATAACTTGGACAGCCTGTCGCACTGTGCGCACGAAGTGGTGAGGCACGATTCGGGAAGGCCATTCCATTTGACATTCCATCTTTTGATTCCGGCAACGAGTTCGTCGAAGCTGCGGCCCTTGTCTGTGAGAGCATATCCGCTCGCGCCGTTAACGCGTTTTATCAGTCCGGCGCCTTCCAGTTCCTTTAGCTGTTTTGAAAGAATTCTTGGAGTCATGCCAGCGGCATCCGCGAAGCGGTTGAAGCCGTGGAACCTGCCGAGCGCGATCTCCTCGAAGAGCGGTATTGTCCACTTTTTGCCCATCAGGTGGGCGGATTCCAGGACTATGCACCCCATGAAAAACACCGCTATCCCTTTGCATAGCAAGAATTTATATCACATGCCGCCAAGAAAAGCGGCACCAAGACATTTAATATCCCAAAAACAAGCCTGTACAGGTGTTTCGTCTGGCAAAAAGGAAACCAAAACGCAAACAGCCATCGAATGTAGTGCCGATGATAGCGGTGCTATTTCTGATAATGCTTCTGGTGATAACATCGCAAACCAAGACCGCGTCATCGCAGATCCATCTGGCGCAGGCCAGCCCGATTCCCGAAGGCGGTTTCCAGACAAGCATAATGCTTGGCAACGCCATACCGAAACTCGTCGAGAGCGGGGCAATCGACATCGAAAAATTTAAAGAAGTGTACGGCGGGACGCTGACAGAGGAACAGACGAATCTTCTTACAAAACCCTCAACACAGCCGCTCGCACTAACAAAGGAAAACGAGCGCTTCATCCTCAACGTCCTGTGGGCGCTTGGCATCGCCAACAAAAACCCAATCCTTGACGAGTCCGCTAAATACGACGGTATAGCGAACCTCGCGTCCACCGGTGGCTGGACTCTAGGCAAGGCGGATGCGATGACCTATTTCAACAAACTGGAGATTGTCAAGCTAACTCCAGACCAGCAAACGCTCGTCGAACGAGTCGCGGATAACGTTTACAGGCCGTGCTGCGATAATCCGACGGCGTTCCCTGACTGCAACCACGGCGCCGCGATGCTCGCTCTGCTCGAACTGGGCGCCTCGCAGGGACTAAACGAAGACGAACTCTATACGCTCGCCCTTCAGGCCAACACATTGTGGTTCGAGGGACAGTATGCTGCCACGGCAACGCTGTTAGCAACTGAAGGCAAAGATTACTGGGGCAGCGCCCGTGCCGTCGTAAGCGCAAAGTACTCGAGCGGCAGTGGATGGTTCTCTAACGTGTACGGCCCGTTGCAGAAACAAGGACTGCTTCCCAAGTCAGGAAGCGGTGGCAGTTGCGGTGCTTAGCGCGGAGATGAAAGTGATGAATGCTAAAAACGCTCGTAGAATGACGGCCATAATCCTGTTTCTATCCTTGATTCCGGCTGTCTCATGGGCGCATGAGGCAGAAGGAACTGTTGAAGAGGCCGGAGGATTTACAGTAGAAGCATTTCCCTCGACGGCCAGTCAAGGAGCCGCGAACATAGAAGCGCGTATAGAGAAGAACGAAACGCCTGTAACAGGCCTTAACGTTACGCTGACAGTGGACAACCACGACAAAGGAATCAGCGACGCGCTAGCCGCAATTGAGACGGAACCAGGCCACTACTCTGCGGCATACAAGTTCACGACGTACGGAGCCTACGAAGTACATGTTGAGTTTTCTGCCGACGGTACAGAGATAAGG
>JACQIF010000004.1 GCA_016198635.1 Candidatus Aenigmatarchaeota archaeon | reverse complement strand
TATATGTGGTGCGGAGGTCGCATAGACTGGCGATTGCGCCACTCTGAGAAGGTGGTTGCCGAAAGGCAACGTGGGTTCGAATCCCACCCTCCGCGCCATCAAAAAAGAACGGAGGAGAATTTGGAATGGCATTAAAAAGAAGGGCGTTTACTCTTTCACCATTATCTCAACGATCTTCCCGTACAGCGGTCTCGTCACGAGAATTCCGACGAGCACGCCGATTATCGTCGTCACGGCAAATCCTCTCATAACGCCTATGCCGATGAACGCCAGCGGCACCATCGCCGCGATGATAGTCGCGGCCGCGCCGAAGACGATGAAGAACGCGCGCCTGATGCGCTCCTTTGTATTATAGCGCTCCTTACTTAGAGCTTCGTCAGCAACGACTATCTGGTCGTTGACGCCCGTACCGATCGAAGCTATTATGCCTGCGATAGCTGACAGGTCTATAGTCCACCTGATTGCGGCTGCGACCCCCAAAATTATGATTATCTCCGAGAGCGCGATGAACAACATAGGCATCACAATATCCAAACGCCTGTAGCGCAGATATACGATGGAAACGACTCCTACGAAAGCGACCAAGCCTGCTACAGTGACGGATGAAAGGAAAGCGCGTCCCAGTGTAGGCGATACTGTGTCCACGCGCACGGTCTCCAAGGGGACCGGCAAGGAACCTGATTTGAGGACAGTCTGCAGCTGGCGCATCTCCTGGCGCGCCCCTTCCTCTGTCGACGAACCGCCTGTTATCTGCACGGAGTTCACCACTTCACCGCGCAGCGAGCAGGCAATGTTCAGGTCGCTTACCAGGATGCGGTCAAGATACAGCTCTATCTTTTCGCTAAGGTAGCAGTCGGAGCTCCCCGGAGTGCGTATCTCATCGAGGTCTGCCGTAGCCGCAGCGAACTTCTGCGCGCCAAAGTCACTGGTTATGATTCCGAAGACGAACTCCCAGCCTCCGCCGCTCTGCAAGACGTAGGAGTTTGCGCTGGAGGTGTGGACGAACTTTATGTCGCTGCTGTCGAAGACGTGCGCAGCAAGTGTCGCAGAAATGGCAGTAACGTTGCGCACCTCGAAGGTAAGGTTGCCTATGTCAAGGGTCTCGTTGTTCGTGAACGTCGAGCCGCCGAACTCTATCGAGGTGTTCGAAACTTTACGTATGCTGAACTTTTTGCCGTTGACATTAATGATGCCCGTAGACGTGTCGTTGAGCCACACAACTTCCCGAGGAATGAAGCCTTCGAACTTACCTTGCTTGTGCAGAAGATTCTCGATATCGGCAAGGGTCGCGCCTGCAGTTTCTATCTGAACGTATGTGGTGCCGCTGACGTCGCGCACTTGACGTATGGGGAGTTCGCGCAGCCCGTAGACGTTGGTCCGGGTCTGCAAAGTCGTTATTATCTGGTCTGCCATCGCCGATTGTTCTTCTTGTGTCGTGCCTTCGGCATACTGCGGCTGGAGAAGAACGCGCGTGCCTCCTATGAGGTCCATCCCTAGGGACAGTTTGGTTGAAGGCGCAGGAGACACCTCGATGCCAAGGCCGGGCTTTTCGATGTTGACGAGATTCAGGCCGTTTTTATGCACTACCCGCATCACTCCAGTGTAGTCCTTCCAGCGCTCCACGTCCCCGGGCGTCTTGACAGGAACTTCGTTTATCGCATACAGCGGCTCACCCGCCTGGAGAAACGGTGCCAGGGGAGACGAAGCGTCAACAGAGGATACGACAACGCCTGCCTTGCCAGGGCTGTATCCTATGGACAGGACGCTCATCATAAAAACTATCGCAAATAACCAGAAACGCCATCCCTTCAAAAGTCTCTTAATCATCGGCTATTCCTCCTTTCTAGCCACATGCGCAGGAGGCCCGCGTTCATGAAGTATGTTGCAGGCACGTCAGCCAGCAGGGCAACTATCAGGACCATCGAGAAGTCGCGCAACGCCGGCGTGCTGGCCGTCGCATACAGCGCCAAGAGCGCTACCAGCGCTGTCGCAGTCATTGTCAGCCCGGTCTTCACTGAGCTCATGATACGCTCTATGAGGTCTCCGTCGCGCCTTAGCATGCGAGTGGTCAGCAAGATGTCCGTATCGACAGAGTACCCTATGATAAGCATGACGGCGCCGAAAGTGAACAGCGACATCTCTATGTTAAGCAGCTGCATCGCTGCCAGCGTAGCCAGGACATCGGTAACGGCTGCCTGTATGACGGCAACGGAAGGAACGAACGTTCTGAACGCGAGGAATACGACGACTGCCATGAAAAAGAAGGCAGTGATGAACGCCAGCCTGCTCTGTTTCCAGAACGACTCGCCGAGGGCTGGACCGACGCGCTGGTATGAGAAGTCTATAACGTCCGTACTCTCTTTTATCACGCCTACGACATCCCGAGGATCCACATCGCCGACGGAGACAAGAAGGCCGCGGCCTCCTGCACCCCCCAGTTCACGCACGCTTGCGTCACCAAAACGCTTTTCGAGGGCAGACTGCAACGCGGAGACGTCTGAAGGACCGCCCGTCGCGACCGTTATCTCTGTCCCGCCTCGAAGCTCCACGGAGCGCTTGAACCACTCGCCCGTCGTCTGGTGAGTGTAAACAAGGACGCCAACGGAGAGCAGCAGGATGGCCAGCGGTATGAGCATGAGGTGTTTGTAGTTGGCACGTGCGTACGTCCCGCTTAAATTCATCGGATAGCCCCGTGAGGAAACGAGAAGGGCAACATATATAAAAGCCGCAGACGTACGAATCCGGGGATTCTACGTACGACCTTGTTATCACAGGCGCCGGGCCCGCAGGCTCGCAGCTCGCGTGGCGCTTTGTGAAGAAGGGGGCGCATGTGCTTGTGCTGGAAGAACACGACGTCGTCGGGCGTCCTGTTGCATGTTCGGGCCATGTATCCACAAAGATATGGGACGTCATACCATACAACGAAAAGATAATAGAGAACAAGATACGCGCTGGCGTTCTTCATGTTGGCAAACGCTCCTATGAGTTCAGGAAAAAGGATGTCGTTTCGTACGTACTGTGCCGTGACGCGTTAGACCGTTACGTGCATTCGCTGGCGACGCAAGCAGGAGCAGAGACGTGGCTCAACTCGAGGCTTACGACGTTCACGCAACACAAAGACTACGTAGATGTGGAGATATACAACACACAAACAAAAGAGAAAACGACTGTGCGAACAAAGATGCTGGCCGGATGCGACGGGCCTGCGTCGGCCGTGCGCCACGGCATGGGACTCAAAGACCCGAAGATGCTGCACGGCGTTTTCTGTTATACGGACGAGCGTGACGAGCGAGACTTCGTTGAGCTCTGGTTTGACATACCGAAGTTCTTCGCATGGCGCATACCGCGCGGCGCCAGCGTTGAGTATGGACTGGCTGTCGAGAAAGGCAGCGCCAAGTACTACTTCGAAAAGCTGCTGAAAGAACAGGGCGTACGACCAACGGCGTTCCACGCCGGCCTGATTCCGTACGGGCTGCTGCCGCGCGTCTCGAAGGGGCGCGTGTTCCTATGCGGCGACGCGGCATCGCAGGTAAAGCCTTTCACAGGCGGCGGAATAGTATACGGCATGACGTGCGCGAAGATTGCGTCTGAAGCCGTAAATGTGGAAAAGCCGCAGACTCTCGAAGCGTACGAGCGAGCGTGGCGGCGCGAGCTTGGCAAGGAGATAAAACTGGGCGCGGCAGTCAAAGGAGTCTACTCCACGCCACTGCTCGAGCCGCTGATATACTTTGCATCGAAACTTGATGCAGAAAAGATGCACATGGACATGCCCACTACGCTCGTAAAGGCCGTCAAGCGACGTTAGCGCTGTTTCGCCAGAGTTCGTACGAGCTCCACGTCCTCGCGCGTATGGACGTTAACCCAGTTGCCTGAAACAGGGTAACCGAACAGCTTGCGTTCCTTTGCGAGACGCGGGAAGACGTGCTCCTGCAGCACCCAACGAACGTTGCCCGGCGCAATATAATCGAAAATCTCTGGTTTGAGGTACCCTATGAACGTCGAGACCAGATGCGTCTTCGGCTTCGTCGGCCTCTCCTCGTAGTCTATGATGTGCATCCCTTCCATAACGAGAACTGACGTCTTCGCATACTCAAAGCTCGTGAGGTTGTGAACGCCGAACGTGGCGGCGCCCTGATTCTTCACATGGAACTCGTAGATATTCTTGAGGTCAAAATCAAAGTAGTGATCGCATGGTATCAGCAGGAAGTCTGTGCGCACGTGTTCCTTTATCTTTTCCAGCGTCTTGGCGTTTCCTTTCGGGTCATTTTCCTCAACATAGACCACAGAGACGTCATGGCGCTTGCCGTTGCCTATGACCTCGTATATTTTTGAGATAACATTCGGGTGGCCAACCACAACGAAATTATGGAAACCGGCGGCCCGTGCCTTCAGCACCTGGTCTTCAACGAGCGTACGTTCGCCGATATTCACAAGGGGGCGGTAGACGTTGAGGCCTCGTACGAGCAGCGACGACGGTTCGCCACCTGCCAATATGACAGCGGTTTTGCGGTCCTTGAGCTGCTCGCGCAGCACACGCTCGATGGCCTCGCTGCGGCTCTTTGTCGTTACGCCGTCCACGAGAGCATCTATGCGCGCCGCTACGCTGCGATCTATGGATATCGAAAGCCTTATTTTTGTCATAACATCACATTCGTAATACTCGTATATTACTACTTATTACCACATGTAATCTTTATAAAGACGCGCGCACGGCCCGTAAGCATGCGAGTCAGCATCATAGGCTCTGGTATAGTCGGTGGCCGCATGGGAGAGTTCCTGGCGAAACGCCATCAAGTAACATTTTATGACGTGAGCGAGAAGCGCATCGAAGAGCTGCGCGCCGCAGGCCACGACGCAACCACGGACCTTCGCCACGCGCTGCTAAACACGGACCTCTCAATTGTAGCCGTTCCGACTAACACCATGGCTGGTGCACTGGACATGGACCCGGCGCACCTTCTTGACGTCGCAACGAAGAGCGGCGACATTCTGAAGGAAAAGAAAGGATACCACGTCTTCGCTTTCAAGTCGACGATGGTGCCTACGACAACGGAAAAGCTCATAATTCCAATGCTCGAAAAGCGCTCTGGAAAGAGCGCACACAAAGAGTTCGGCGTCGTGTTCACGCCGGAGTTCCTGACAGAGATAGCAGGATCGTGGCTAACAGAGCTTAAAGCCCATCTTGGACCCTCGGTGGAAGAAGCGTTCACCGTGACGCCGGACAAGGAACCGAGGCTCGTCATAGGCGAAGGGCCTGACGCACGCGCAGGCGACGCGGTGCTCGCACTACTCACAGAATCATTCACGCGTAAGCCGCCTGTCATGCGCACCGACTACCGCACGTCAGAGATGATAAAATACGCCAGCAACTGCGCGCTCGCGACGCGCATATCCTACTGGAACGAGATATATGCCGTATGCGAGCGTCTCGGCATCGACCCGAAATCTGTTGCGCTGGAGGTGGGGCGCGACCCGCGCATAGGCTTCTACGGTACCATTGCCGGCAAGGCCTTCGGTGGAAAATGCTTGCCCAAGGACCTGAAAGCTCTGATAGCGTTATCCAAGGGCATCGGCGTCGAACCTACTGTGCTAACGGCCGTTCACGATGTTAACGAACGCCTGCGCAAAGAGCGGGGGTCAAGGGAGTAATACATGTGTATTACGGTGTAGGAGAACTATTCGTGTTTAAATAGCGCGTGAGGTTTCTTACAATATGCAAATGCTTGTAACAGGAGCAGCAGGATTCATGGGGTCATGGTTAGTCGATACTCTTGTGGCTCAAGGCCACGACGTTATAGGCGTCGATAACCTCTCCGGAGGTTACGTAAGAAACATAAATCCCAAATCCAGGTTCATACTTGGGGACCTGCGCGACCCGAAGGTCTGCGAACTCGCCACTAAAGGCGCTGACGTCGTATACCACTTGGCCGCGTATGCCGCTGAGGGTCAGAGCGTCTTCTCGTTTGACATGATCAACGACATAAACATCAGTTCAACGAACCGCCTGCTCACTGCGGCAGTGAACAACAACGTGAAGAAGGTGGTCTTTACGAGCAGCATGGCCGTCTACGGCGATGCGCCGACGCCGATGCACGAAGATCTGCCGCGTGCACCAGTAGACCCGTACGGCTGGGGTAAAGCGTACGGCGAAGGCCTTCTTGAATCGTGCAACAAGGCGTTTGGGCTTGACTACACGATCATACGCCCACACAACGTCTACGGCCCGCGCCAGAACATGGCGGACTTCTCACGCAATGTAGTGGCCATATTCATCAACCGCGTCATGAAAGGCATGCCGCCGCTCATCTACGGAGACGGGGAGCAGACACGCGCGTTCTCGTACATAGCCGACGTCGCGCCTGCGATAGCGCACGCTGGTCTCGTCGACAAAACCAACAGCCACATCATAAACGTGGGCAGTGAAGAAGTGACCAGCGTCAAGAGCCTGGCGCATCTGGTACTAAAGACATTCGGTTCCGCCATCGAGCCCACGCACCACCCGGAAAGGCCGAACGAGGTCAAGCATGCCCACTGCACTACCGCAAAGTCGGAGAAGCTCCTTGGTTACAAAACAAACCATCCGCTGATAATCGGTGTTGCAAATATGGTAGAGTGGGCGAAGCGCCTGGGCCCGAAGAGCGTCAAGTATGGGTTGCCAATACAGATAACAAAGAACGCCCCTCCGGCTTGGCTCAATAGAGTGTTGTGATAAAAGATGAAAGCAATAGTGCTGGCAGCAGGCAAAGGCAGCCGCCTCGGGCAGTACACAGACATCACTCCAAAACCATTTCTCCCGCTCGGCGGCAAAAAAATAATACACTACGTGCTGGACAACTTGAGCACCGCAGCGCAGTTAAAGGAAGTGCACGTCGCTCTCTCGCCGCGTGACTACGAGCACGTCAGCCAGCGCGTCAACCTCAACGGATATCCGATGAAGGTCGAGATGATGCCTGCTCTTGGCTGGGAAACGGGCGGCGACCTCAAATCGACTGCATACATGGCCGGGGTCAACGGCACATTCATAGTCTGCTTCGGCGACAACGTCACGCACATAGATGTGGGCGCGCTCCTGGACTTCCACAAGAAGATGGGACGGCTTGCAACGGTGGCGCTGTTCAACGTCACGGACGCCGAACGCAGCCGGATGGGCATAGCGCGCGTCAGCGATGGCGTCGTGACGGAATGGAAGGAGAAGCCTGCCGCACACGAAGTCGTGGGCTCAAACCTCGCCAACGCCGGTTATTATGTCTTTGAGCCAAGCGTGCTGGACGCCATACCGTATGGAAAGCACAAGACAGAGGTGAGCGTGCTGCCGAAGCTCGTCGAACAGGGGCAACTAGCAGGCTTCCTCTTCAAGACCCCGTACTGGTTCGACATCGGGACGCCAGAAAGCTACGAGCAGGCGACCAGAATGATACTTGAGCAGAAAGGCGTCATTGCCCCAACGAGCAAGGCCAACGGCGGGGCGGCGGCATAACGAGATTCAACGGGGTGCGCAAGTGAGAGTCCTGATAACAGGCGGGGCAGGTTTCGTAGGCTCTAATCTGGCCATTATGTTCAAAGAAAACCATCCTGATGCCAGCGTCGTCGCTCTGGACAACCTGCACCGCAAAGGCTCTGAACTTAACGTTCCACGCCTCAAGGCGAAAGGTATAGGGTTCGTCATGGGAGACGTCAGGAAGCGTGAGGATCTGGATGCGCTGGGCGATGCGGACGTACTCATAGAGTGCTCTGCGGAGCCGTCGGCCTTCGCAGGGTTCGGTTCGTCGCCGGAGTACCTTCTTGACACCAATCTTATGGGCGCGGTGAACTGCCTGGAGTACGCCCGCAAGCGCAACGCAGAGTTCGTTTTCCTTTCAAGCAGCCGCGTGTACCCGATAAAGACAATCAACGAACTGAACTACATGGAGAATGATACCAGATTCGTACTGGACGAGAAACAAACCCCCAGAGGCGTTTCCGCCCGCGGTTTTACTGAAGAGCTCGCGACCGAAGGTTCGCGCACGTTGTACGGGACGGCGAAGCTCGCGGCCGAGATGCTCATACAAGAGTACGCGGAGATGTACGGGTTACGTTCGGTCATCAACAGGTGCGGTCTGATATCCGGGCCGTGGCAGATGGGCAAGGTCGACCAAGGCGTGATAGCGCTATGGGTCGCACGGCACCATTACGGACTGCCGCTCAGTTACATAGGCTTCGGCGGCAGCGGCAAGCAAGTCCGTGACGTTCTGCACGTTAAGGACCTATACACACTCCTGGAGATTCAACTCAAGGATGTCCGCAAACATACTGGCGAAGTATACAACGTCGGCGGCGGAGCCGAGAGAAGCGTTTCCCTCGCCGAACTAACAGCGATATGCCAGAAGTATACGGGACGCAGCGTTCCGGTGACATCAGTTCCGGAAACGAAGGCAGGCGACATAAGACTTTATATAACTGACAACAGCAAGGTAACCGAAAAAACAGGCTGGACGCCGTCCGCGAGCGTAGAACAGACTGTACGCGACGTCGCAGAGTGGGTAAACGAACACTCCGCGCAGCTTAAAAACGTACTGACGCAGGTGTAAAGATGGGAATAGCACTGGTTACCGGTTCAGCAGGTCTTGTGGGCGCTGAGTCCGCACGCCTGTTCAGCCGTCATCTGGACGTCGTGGGCGTGGACAATGACATGCGAAGCCAGTTCTTTGGCAAGGATGCGTCTACGGCATGGAACCGCAAAAAACTGGAACAGGATATACCAAACTACACGCACGTTAGCCAGGACATAAGGAACGAAGCCGCCATACGGGAACTCTTCGAAAAGTACGGGCAGGACATCAAGGTCGTCGTTCATACAGCCGCCCAACCGTCCCATGACTGGGCTGCGAAGGACCCATTCACGGACTTCAGCGTTAATGCGCAGGGCACGCTTGTTCTTCTCGAAATGACGAGGCGTTACGCGCCTAATGCAATCTTCATCTTCACTTCCACAAACAAGGTATACGGCGATACGCCAAACACGCTCCCTCTAGTGGAACAGGAAACACGCTGGGAGGTCGACCGATCGCACGCATACCACGAACGCGGCATCGACGAGAGCATGAGCGTCGACAAAACGAAGCACAGCCTATTCGGCGTGTCGAAACTCGCCGCGGACGCGCTCGTACAGGAGTACGGCCGCTACTTCAACATGCGCACGGCGTGCTTCCGCGCCGGCTGCATAACAGGAGGCGGCCACTCGGCGGCCGAACTGCACGGCTTCCTCGCGTACCTGATGAAGTGCGCTGCCACTGGCAAAAAGTACACTGTCTACGGCTACAAAGGCAAGCAGGTCCGCGACAATATACACGGCAGCGACCTGGCGAACGCGTTCTGGCACTTCTACAAGAACCCGCGCGTCGGCGAAGTCTACAATATGGGAGGCGGGCGCCACTCAAACTGCTCGATGCTGGAAGCGATAGCAATGTGCGAGGAGATAACAGGGAAGAAGATGGACCACTCATACGCCGAAACGAACCGCATCGGTGACCACATCTGGTGGATAAGCGACATCTCCCGCTTCCGCAGCCACTACCCTGACTGGAACTACAACTACGGGCTTCGTGACATCCTCAACGAGTTGCACGAGAACGCTAAGAGCCACTAATCCTGCGGACGAGCAGCCAGAACAGCAGCTTGACGTTGCCCAATAAGTCCTTGAAGCTGTACTTCGGTTTTCCAGCGACGCGCTTCTTGAAGGATATTGGGACCTCTCCTATGCGAAAGCCTTTCCGCACGAACTCAAAGAGCATGGCAGAAAGGAAGGAGAAGTTGTCCGGGAGTTCTGAAATATCCACGTCTCGCAGGGCGCTCCTCTTCATGGCCCTGTATCCTGACGTCGTGTCGCGGACAGGGAACTTAAGGAGGTGCGCATAGAGTGCATTGCCAATAGCAGGCAGCACGCGCCTTATCATGGAGTCGCCGCGGACTCCGCCTGCAATATAGCGTGAACCTATGACGAAATCGTATCCCTCGTCTATCTTATTCAGGAAGCGCGGTAGTTCGTCCGGGTTGTGCGAAAGGTCTGCGTCCATGTGCACGATGACGTCGCCGGTGCAACGCGGCAGCGCGTCTTTGTACGCGGCGCCAAGCCCTTCCCTCTGTTTCCTTAAGTGAAGCCGCACGTTCCTGTGCTTCTTCTGGAGGGAGCGCACGACGTCTGCAGTTCCGTCAGGCGACGAATCATCGACCACAAGAATGGTGCCGTTGATGCGGTGTTTCTTGAAAACCGTCTCAAGCTTTTCCACGAGCGGCGTGATATTCGCACGTTCGTTGTATGTTGGGATAACTACGGATACTTTCATATGGTCAGTTAGTTCCGCCGGTATTAAAATCAGCAGACGGGCTTCCGGTGACATATTTAAAGATGCGTGTTGCCTGAATTACCATGGGCAAGGTCGCGTTTATAACAGGCATACTTGGCCAGGACGGCTCGTATCTGGCCGATTTCCTTCTTTCCAAAGGGTATACGGTCTATGGAATGAAAAGGCGGTTGAGCCACGAGCACGAGAACAACATAAAGCACGCCAGGGACCAGATCACATTGGTCTCCGGAGACCTTCTGGACCACACATCGCTTATCCAGTGCATCAAGAAGTGCCAGCCTGACGAAGTGTACAATTTGGCGGCGCAATCATTCGTTCCGGAGTCGTGGGCACAGCCCGTGTATACGGGCGATGTCACAGGGCTTGGCGTGCTGCGCATGCTCGAAGCCATCAAGGAGGTCAATCCGGCGATAAGGTTCTACCAGGCATCGAGCAGCGAGATGTTCGGCAAGGCTCTCGAAACGCCGCAGCGCGAGAGCACGCCTTTCTACCCGCGAAGCCCTTACGGCGTGGCGAAAGTATATGGCCACTACGCGACCGTGAACCACCGCGAGAGCTACAACGCGTTCGCCTGTTCCGGAATACTGTTCAACCATGAGTCCCCGCGCAGGGGCATGGAGTTCGTCACAAGGAAGATAACGAACCAGGCCGCGAAGATAAGCGCAGGCATGGCTACGCAACTGGCGCTCGGCAACCTCAACGCGAAACGCGACTGGGGCTTCGCGCTCGATTACGTCGAAGCTATGTGGATGATGCTCCAACAGGAACGGCCAGATGATTATGTTGTTGCGACGGGCCAGACCCACAGCGTCCGGGAGTTCGTTGAGCTGGCGTTCAAGCGGCTTGGCATGAACATAACATGGGAAGGTGAGGGCGTCAACGAACGGGGGCTTGTGGACGGAAAAGCTGTCGTGATCGTGGACAAGAAATTCTATCGGCCGGCTGACGTCGAACAGCTTGTAGGGGACGCTTCGAAGGCCGGCGCGCAGCTCGGATGGAAACAGAGGACGTCGTTCCCAGAACTTGTGAACATGATGGTGGACAACGACGTGAAGATGCTGAAGTCGGGCGGTTCTTAAAGATCTGGCATTCGTATGCTATGGCGTCGTGCTTATGAACCACTCTAGGGGTTAGCGGACTCGCGGTTACGAAGAAGCTTTATAAGCTTGATTATGATCAATATATCCAATATACTCCCCAGTCTTGCTGCCGGGTACTTCAAACCCACGGGTTTGAAGTTTCGGAACAACGGTTCCGAAATCGTCCCGGGGCGACACTGGGCATTCTATTCTCTCAGACATTCAAGAATAGCACTATCTAACTTTCGCTTCCAGTGTTCCCGGCACCTCCATCGCTACCAGTTATTACCGCTGTATTTCATGGCCTCCGTTCCTCCAACGAAGACGCTATGTCAAGGCGTGTAGTTCAGACACTCTCTGTGTAAGTCCGTAAACTTACACAACCCATGTACCGCTGGTCATCTTCGAAACCGTTGGTTTCGAAGTATTTGCAACTGCTGTTGCAAACTTACGAACTTTGTTCGTAAGACTTCAAACGCCGTAGCGTTTGAAGAAAGCGGTAGCTGCTATTAGAAGCGAAATTATTAAAATGGACTCTATTCTCTTATTCAGTGTCTTGAAAGGATCTTCGGACAACAGTCCGAAGTACTTCAAACGCCGTAGCGTTTGAAGATGTCGTCTATTCCCTTACCAATCTCATCAATCTGGCTTCGGTATTGTTTCAGTTCAGCAACAGCGTCGTTATCCAAAATCCGCGGCGTCGCAGGTTGCGTAGCAACCTGCTCTGACCTACGGCACGCACGACCACCAACTTTCGAGTACCTGCCGTCAGGCC
>JACQIF010000047.1 GCA_016198635.1 Candidatus Aenigmatarchaeota archaeon | reverse complement strand
TCTGGCTAACGACAAGAACTTCGCCTTTGGTATTGATGACAACCCCGCCTGCGCTCACCGAATGTTTCACGGTCTCCTCATCCCCTGGAACTTCTTGAGGTGTTTTGCCATCTCGGCCTCCAGCTCTTTGAGTTTCTGTTCGAGGCTCTCTTTATCGTCCTCTTTTGGAGGGGCGTTCTGTATTGGAGTAGGAGGCACCTTGGACTCTTCACGAACTGGCTTCAACTCCGCCTTGGCCCTAATGAGGCCTCCTATCTCCTCAAGAGTCTGCTGTTTCGGAGGGTTGCGAACGATAGAGTGCATCGAGCCGCCACCGTCGTTCTCGAAGCGGGGGAGTATGTGAACATGGACATGGTCGATAGCCTGCCCGGCTGCACGTCCATGGTTCACGCCGAAGTTGAAGCCAGCCGGCTTCAGCCCGTCCTGAATGGACTTCATCACGCTGCGCACCGCATTGAAGAGGTCCGCAACGCCCCCAACGTCGAGTTCGAATATGTTGGCCGTGTGTGTCTTGGGAACAACTACAGTATGGCCTGGAGAAATAGGGTTTATGTCCAGAAAAGCGAGTGTCTTGGAGTCCTCATAGACTATCTCCGAACTCAAGTCTTTGCTAGCGATACGGCAGAATATGCAGTCTGGCATGGCAACCAACTTTTTATAGGCGGCGCATATATTAAGCCCATGTTCGATCATGGCAACGGCATGTGGCACCTCAACAAGGAAATGAGCGAGGTCATGGCCAACACGTTTCTGCGCTCGTTCGGCCTGTCTATGGTAGGCATATTCGTCCCGTTGTTTTTCCTCCAGCGTCACATGACGCTCGCAACTATCTTAGTGGTCTACTACGGGGCGATGTACCTGACTGCGGCGGTGAGCAACTTCTATGCCGCATCGCTCGTCAGGCATGTGGGCATAAAGCGCACGATGATGCTCTCCGTCCCGTTTCTCGTGGCGCAGATAACGCTGCTGCGCTTCTTCGACACGTTCCCAGTGCCGCTTGTCCTGATAGGGATGCTGGGAGGGGTCTCAATATCCCTTTACTGGATAGGGCTGCACACGGACTTCATCCTGTCTGCGGACCGCAAGAAAGAAGGCGCGGAGACAGGCGAGATGATGGCCATCGCCAATGTCGCCAGCATACTGGGACCGCTTCTTGGAGGCATAGTTATTGCAAAATACGGCTTCCACACGCTCTTCCTGACGAGCGTAATCATGATCGCGCTCTCCGTACTGCCTCTCCTTCGGACCAAGGACACTGTGAAACCATCTGTAAACCCGTTTGCAACATATATCCGCGCGGAAAACGTGCGCTATGCCTGGAGGTTCTTCGTTCAGGGGTTCCATATAATAGTCGACGGTTTGGCATGGCCCATATTCATTTACGCCAACCTAAGCAGCTTCATCAGCGTTGGTACAGCAGGGTCTTTGGGACTCGCCGGCACAGCGCTGTTCTCCGCGCTGCTCGGAAAGGTGGTGGATGCCACAGGCTCACGCCGCCTCCTGAAGCTTGCCGCGCTTCCGTTGGCCATAGTCTATTACCTGATGCCCAGCGCGACCATGGCTTTTGTCGTATTCGCCGTATCGATAGCACAGGGCTTCCTGATGGTGGGCATAAACCTACCTGTTTACCGCAGCTTTGTCAAGTATGCGAGAGAAAACGATGCGTTAGGATACACGCTTTTCCGCGAGTCTATAATCAACGTAGGCAAACTCGTTGGGCTTGCCTTAATGGTTGCCACACTAGGCTCTCCTGGCGCCCCCTTCCATATAGCATCTATCATAACGCTCTTGCTGATGTTCTAAACGCGCCAATGAAAAGAATTTAAGGATTTGCGTTCATGGTAACATATGACAGATGAAACCGGACTGCAAGCCGTTTGTATGCAGCAACTCGATGGGCTAATACGCGAACTCAACATCAACCCGTGGAAAGCATTCGACTACAGGCACTCCAGCCGCATCCCCCTCAAACATCCTCATATCAAAAGGTGTCTATTGGGCCACGGCGAAATTGAGTTCATAAACGGACCTCCGTTCAGCGCGCACGGCAGGAAGAATTGCACGTGGCAAGAACCCGAGACGTACACGTCGTACGTTCTCCGGGGAGGATATCCCACCACATGGCCTGCCGAAGTTGAGCAGGAGACCGTTGCAAACCCCAGAGAGATGCGCACTGACGGCTCTAACCAAGTGGTAAAGACGCTGCTTCTGGACAAAGGCGCGGAGGCGCCGGAAAGGGTATTCAGCGACCAGCTGCTGCACGTTAAGCGCGTCGAGCACCGTTCCCATATGCATCTGGAGAGCAACGCCTACTACGATGCCAAACAGGAAATCATCTTCGCCTATGTAGAAGCAAACGTACGAGCACACGGACGGAAACGGTCCGACGAGCAACTGTGCTTCAATTTTGACATGCAAGACGGCACTTTGATTGTTGATAACGTCAAATTCACGTCGCCTGCGTATATTGGCGTGTCGACTGTGGTTGACACGGAAACAGCGATGCGAATCGGTCTCCAGTATCCCGACGAGATACGCCCTTCCGAAGGTTCGTACGACTTCCGCATGACCCTCGAGGAGCGGGAGTATCATCGCATGATTCCACAACGCGTTGATGCGCTGGCAGAGCTGCGAGCGATGCACCAAACGCTCTTGAACGGCGCATCGTAAAAGCAACCTATTTAAACCGCCGCCGTCGTTCTATCAACGAGGGGCCATGGGGTAACCCGGCAGCCCAGTTGGCTCCAGACCCTTTTGCGCTTTACGCGTCCGCGCAAAAGCGTCTACGGAAAATACTTCCGTCGACGCATTATTCTGGAGCGTTGACTTCCCGCCTTCGGCAGGAAGATATGAAAGCTTCGTTTCGCAGAGAAACCAACGAGTCCCGGTTCAAAACAGGCACCCGTGTACGGAACGCAGAGCGTTCCGACATGTCGGAAACCGCGGGTTTCCGTACACGCCTGCACCTCGGGAACGCCTGTGAAAAGACGTTCCGTGGTGTACGAGAATCCGGGTGGCCCCACCAATCCACTCTTCATTTTTTCGCAGGCTTCTGGAC
>JACQIF010000003.1 GCA_016198635.1 Candidatus Aenigmatarchaeota archaeon | reverse complement strand
GCGTTGAGCACAGACTTCTCAACGTACAACCGCGGCGAGACGCCCATCACGAGCGGAACGATACAAGACGTGAACGGCGCCCTGTGGAATACGAGCGTCGGCGACCGCTTCAACTATACTCTCGTCAACGAGAGCAACGGCGTCGTGCAGAACACTTCCGTGGACTTCACGGTCTCCAATGGCTCTTGGTCCGTGAACACGCGCATACCGACGTTCGCGAACGCCAGCACGTCCCACAAGGGATTCGCCTATAAGATAAACTTCACTGGTTTCACCAACACTACGCCTCTCTCAAACTACAATTTCTGCACGTACGTGAACGCATACAACGTATCCCGCGGGCTGTTCTGCGACGCCCACGCACAGAACACCACCACGCTCGTGAAGGACAGCCTCATACTGGACAATCGCAGCACAGAAGACGATAACGAGCAGAAGACGTACAACACAGACGACGACATCGTTTACGGGTGGGCACACTGCGTCAACGCGAGGAACGAATCTCTGGCTTCACGTATAGTAAGCTTCACAGTCCTTGATACCGCTAACAACACCGCCCCTGGCACCTCAACGGACGTTCGCACAACCGCCGCAGACGGATGGACAACGATAGGGAGCCCTTTCAACTACTCAGCACGCTCGCCTACTGGCACGTGGTTCCTATGGGTCAACGCGTCCGATGCCAACGGCAACGAAGGCGGTGACAACGAAAGCCTTTCGTTTATCAGCACTGTCTCCGGCATCGATATAATAGGGCGGGTCTTCTTCTGGATCAACGGGACTGTCGTAGGCAGCGCGTCCATAATTGTAAATATCATGGACGGCGCGCGTGTGATAGACACAAAAACCGGCACCACGGATAGCAACGGGGGTTACTCGCTCTCATTAGGCACTACGCTTGTACAGAACCAGGTCTACACGGTCAATGTAACTGCCATCAAGGGCACGCTACGCTCGTACGTACTGCAGAGGTTCAGAGCATGAACGGAAATAGGGGAACGAACAAAGGAGTCTCCCTGTACGTATCGCATATGCTGGCACTTGCGCTGCTACTGGCGGCATTTGGCTTCGTATCCATAGGCATCACAAACTACTACAAAGGCGTCTCTGAAAAAGGGCAGGAAGCGCAGGCACTGGTCGTTTCACAACTGCTGGCCGAGAATATAGTCAAACTGGAGTATCTCTACAAAAATTCTGTTGCAGGCCTCAGCACCAACGGCACCAATATCACGCTGGCAGAACTTGTACTGGACGTTCCGCAGAAGATAAGCGGTAAACCGTACGTCGTGACACTCACGGGCCACCAGGACTTCTGGATTATAAACAACGTCACGGTATCAGGAGAGAACAAAACCATCCTGCAGGAATCTCGACCGCAGGCACAGGTGACGATAACAACAGACGGCCCGCCATCAATAACGTTTTCATACAACATCTACAACGTGGTCGCTGCGCTCGAGGGCTCTGCACAGCGAACAGACAGGATCAAGCTGACGTATATGCGCGAACTAGTTAGCGGCGTCACGACAGACAGGGTAGTGCTCTCGGGTGCATAAGATGCCAACTCTCGCAAACTTTCATGCCGATATAGGAAGCAAGGGCTTCAACCAGATAGACCTGGCTGTCGCGCTGGGACTGATGATGGCACTGATGGCGCTGGTCATAGTATATATCGACACAATCGTTACACCGCAAGTGAGCGGCATCCAATCAGCAGAACTGCGCTCCGCAGCACAGTCGCTCGGCGACATCGCTTTCGCAGACCGCGGCATCCCCACAGACTGGCATTACGCCGCCGAGCCTGCTCGGCCATCGTTAGGCGAATACATCTACGTTACGTCCGTGGCGCTCAGGGAGTACAACAGAACGGGCTGGGCAGCCGCAGTTATCAGCGTCAATATAACGGTGAACGAGCACGCATACAACAACAGCATCAAGGCCTACGACGGAGAAACGCCGCTTGACACAAACCTGACGGTCAGCGGTGATACCAACGGCAACGGCCTGTTGGAATGGGCCAACATCTCATTCAGGGTCAATGTTTCGAGGCTTAGCAAGAAAATAGTCAACGTCTACTACTCCCAGGACAACACGACTGCAGTAACGTACGTGGCACAGAGCCAGACCGTCAATCTCACGGTCAACGCCACGCCTCTTGTTGAAACGGCTTATATCGGATTCACGCCTGCAAAATTGAGCGCAATCCACGGCCGCAATGCAAGCTACCTGAGACCACGCTACGGCATAGAAAGGGACTTCAGGATAGAGATTGAGAACAAGACAGGCGCCACGTACATCGCAGGCGACCCCCTGCCCACGACAGCCGCGACAGCGGTCAACGAGCGCCGCGTCATCGCGCAAAACAGGACCGGGTTCATCAATTCTGTCAAGGCCACGGTGAGGGTATGGTAAACTATGAAATCTGCGGATTTCAAATTTACCATTGGAAGTGGAGATATGGTAAACTATGAAATTTACGAATTTCAAGCTTGCTATAGAAAATTGGTGAATGTATGGTAAACAAAAAAGGAATGAGCTATTCGCTGGAGGCGCTGATAGCCATAACGATCGTTCTTGTGGCGCTTGTAACGGTTTTCAACCAGCTGCCGCCTCCCCAGCGCCAAGGGCTGTCGTTCGCGGAAAAGAACGGGTTAACGTGCCTGCGCAGCCTGGACCAGGAAGGCCGCCTGCGGGCTGACGCCGTAACGCAGAACACGAGCTCAATAAGGCAGAATCTCGTCGGCTGCATACGCGGCACCTTCAACCACACAGTTCAGGTATGCAAAAATACATGCACGGCACCGGCGCTGGACAGGGACCAGGACGTTGTGTCGGCCAAATACTACGTGGCTGGCGCGAACGCCACGGATCCTACACTGGTGATATTGTACATATGGTCTTCCCTATGAACGAAAAACGAAGTTTTTCGATGTTTTCGAATATGAACAAACGCGGACAGATAATGATAATGACTGCGGTAGTGCTTGTCTTAGCCATTGTAGCGATACGCATCGAGTTTGACAGCGTCGCCGTTGTAGAAAGCCTGGAGTTTCAGCGTTCTTTGCTTTCGCCGGAGCTGTTGGAAAACATACGCACAGAGATCGCAAACACCGCGCGGCTTGCTTTCACAGAGGACCCGGAAGGGGCGTCTGTTGACGCACGCCTGAACAACTTCACACGATTCGTCAGGGAACACGATGACGTACGGGTCATATACTCCACCGCGCACTTCCTGCCTTCCAGCACATTGAGAATAAGGGTGCGCAACCAGCTGGACGAGGACATAGGCAGCGTCACTGTAGAGCATAACATATCTGGCACGTCCGCAACCATAGTTCTTGGCGACATCGCGATAGGCCAAGCAGCCGCAGGCACTGCAAGCAACGCTGCCACAAGCGAAAAGACTGTCCAGATAAACGTTTCGTATACTGCCAAATCGACAGGAACAAACAGGAGATTCACGTATCATACCCTGGCCGGCCCAAACCTGAACTATACAGCCATGGCCGCGCTGATTGTATTGAAAGTGGACGGGTCCAGCCTCTCCGACGCAACATCGTTGGTTTTGTCGTATAACACAAGCTCTGGAGGAACCAGCGGTGGCGGCATCAATCTCCCGCTCCAGCCAGTTATATTACCCGGATAGTCCGGTAGCTGAAAGCCTTATAAAGCGGCTTTTATCAATAGGATACATGAAGACAAAGGGGTTGAGCCCTCTCATAGCGACCGTGCTGCTCATAGCATTTACAATAACAGTAGCGACTTTCATAGCAGCATTCTCGCAGTCATTCGTCCGCACGCAGACACAGGAGTTCGGGCAGAGGTCACAGGAACTGAGCAAGTCGTGCCAGTTCGCCAATTTACAGCTTACAGCGGCAGTATACGACGGGGGTGCAGGGAAGGTGTCTGTGCTCGCGCGCAACGTGGGAACAGAGAACCTCACGGACTTCAGGATATTGACGTTCACGAGCGATGTAGACTTTGTGGAACGGACGCCTTCAAACGCCAATATAGCACTGGGCTCGGGAGAGATTGCTACGTTCAGCGTCGCAAACGTCACGCAGACGCCGGCAAAGGTACAGATCCAGAGCAAGCAGTGCCCACGCGAAGCCGTTTACACGTGCGTCTTTTCGGGCGGCACGTTCCTCTGTTAAATCGGGATTCTGCGCGGGCAGCGCGTGGATGCACGCGGTTTTATATTGGGCTTCTATAATATGGCTATGCCAAAAGGCGTATCGCCTCTGATTGCGACAGTCCTGCTGGTGGGGTTCGTGATAGGCCTTTCGGGCTTGTTCATAAACTTCTACACCAGTTTCCAGCAGTCCCGGCAGGCCGAACTGCAAACGACAGGCGCCACGACGGTGCAGTGTACGTTTGCTTCGCTAGACTTCGCAAAGGCCGACGTCGCATACAACCTCACGACGACACCAGACACTGTGAATGTTACGATAGACAACACAGGCAGCGTCGCCCTCTATGACTTTGAGGTGGCAGTCTGGGTTAGCGGCATATCGTACAACTACGCCTTAACAAACACAAGCGCCAAAACGTCCGCCAGCCCGATGCAGCCTGGGGCACGCGAGATAATGGTCGCCAACGTCAGCGACGACCTGTCAGGCACGCTGCAGTCTGTGCGCGTGGTGGCAAAGAACTGCCCGCAGTCAGCCAAGAAGAAGGTGGACATATGAAAAGCGTGAAAGGCATCAGCCCGTTGATTGCCACTGTGCTGCTCATAGCCTTCGTAATCGCAGCAGCCGGCATCCTATCAAACTTCGTCCTACCGTTTACACGCGAGCGCGCTTCGGAAGTGTCAACGACAGGCACACAGAACATCAAATGCTCGTTCGCCAACATATTCGTCAAAGAGGCCAAGTGGAACTCCACCACGACGACACTCTCGCTGACAATAGAAAACAACGGCCGCGAGTCTCTCAAGAACTTCCGCGCGTCTGTGCTTCGGACAAACAACACAGTGACGAACGTCCTTCTCGCTCCGTTAACAGCAGAGCTCCTGCCGGGCTCGATAGACACGCTCTCGAACGCCACGCACATAGGCACATGCAGCGACATAAGCTCTGTCGTCACGTTCGCAGACACGTGCCCCAACGACGCGAGGGACGAGGTAAAGAAGGCTGCCATCCAGAGCTGCAGTTGAGTTGGTTTGAATGGGCAAAGGGCTTTCGCCGATAATCGCAGCGGTATTCGTACTGGCCATATCAGTCGCGTCCATAGCCATTGTGCTACGAATAGGCCTGCCGACTGTGGACCAAGCGAAGGAGTTCGCCACGCTCACAGAAGCCAAAGGCGTTCTGCTATCGATAGACAACGCCATACGCGAAGTCGCCGCAGAAGGCGAGGGGAGCACGCGACGCGTCACGCTGCACATAACAGACGGGGCGTACGTTATAGACAACAACACCAACGAGGTAAGATTTGAACTGTCAACGGAATCGAATATCATTGCGCCGTGCACAGGGCTGCGCGAGGGGCGCATACTTATCAACTCCGGCGGCGACGTTACGGCCGCGGAGCGCGACGAGACAGGGGACGGCATTACGGACCTGATACTTGAAAACTCCAAGGTAATGCTTGTCGTCAACAAGACCGGCTCCCCAACAAGCCCTACAGGCGGACTGGATACCGCCAAGCTGATATTGAAGATGTGGGTGAAGGCGCCTAACGTAAACATTACGCCCGTAGACTCGTCGATACGCGTGGACGGCTTCGCCACCAGTTCGATAGGCAGCGGTTACACCGAGCTTGTCAAAGCGGGCAACAAGATGGGGCGCGGCGGCGTCCGCGTGCACATGGTGAGCAACGCAGGCATTGATTACGACGTTTTGTACAGCCTCTTCTGCGGCGACTACGTGCGGGTAGATATTCAGAATGCCGTGTATAGGTGATGCATATTGAAGACTGCTCTTTTACTGGGCGTGACCACAGTGATTCTGCTTGCTGTCACATCGGTGAACGGAATAGGTATATCAGCGGGGACCGTGCAGACCACGCTCGCATTGAACTTCTCGATAAACAACAGCGACATAATTTACATAGGAGAGAACGCCAGCACTGCGACGAACGTGTGGTACGCCAACAACCTCACAAAACGCTACATGTGCGCGCAGAACCAGACGTCTTACGCATCGAACGTGATGGTATCTGTCGCGTCAGGCGGCGGTTTCAGGAAACTGAACTTCACTGCAGGAGCAGGCGGTGCCAACCATACCGTTGCGATCACGCAGGACTACGGGTCGCCGTACTACATCATATTCACGGACGCCAACTGCACTCCGGCACTCAAGAGCGCCCAGTCCATAGAGAACGGCCGTTTGAGCGTATACGGGAGCGTACCCTCCGTTTCCGTGCGCGGCGTCACGGCCTGGATAACATACCCGCGGCTTAACTTCACACAGGAACTCCGGCTGGCGAGAGGAACGTGGGAAGCTATCGTTGAGAATAACGGAACTGTGAAGAACGTGACAAGGGTAAAGGTAAGGAGGCTGTAATATAATGCTGCATCGAAACCAAATGATTTTCATACTTTTACTCTTTACACTGGCAACGCTCGTACTGAACTCCCCACAGGCTGTCGCGCCTTTTTGCCCGACATGCGATCCAGGACTTCCAGAAGGGGCCAACGATGTCGGTTTGGGTCCTTTCAGGGGCGATACATTCCTAAAGATATCCAGCGCAACCGGGAGCCGCTTCTACAAGCTCACCACAGACTTCAAAGAGGGCGTGACAACAGACCCAAAACAGAACCAATGGGACGTCGATCCGGGCGCTGCGATAGTGTTTCGTTTTTTGAACGCAAGCAGCGGCGCATCGCCCCCGCCAGTGCCTAACGGCGATTCGGACGACGTGTTCCTGATACAGATCGCATACGACGCGAAGGCGGCATCCCCGTCAAACGAAGGCTACCTCATCGCGACCCTTTATAACAGCACAAGCGCGCCTGCTAACAACACCAACTTCACGATATACGCGACAGCGGACACAACAGCGTCTGGCGCCGCGCGCTCGGGCGTGGCCCGCGTGGTGGTAAACATCACAAGCTCAACACTCGGAGTCACCGATTATATCGCCAGCTCCGACCGCGGAACGCACGTAGGCGCCGCTACATACGACTCAAGAATCGGTGCCGGCTACCTGCGCTCCTGGATGAACGTCACAAACTTCACCACATTCAACGACTCGACGTACCTGTACAATGAAACCAGATTCATGCGCGGCGATGTCGTGTACGCGGAGCTGAAAACAAACAGCAGCGCATGGAACGCTACCGACGCGAACGGGGCGGTCATAAGCTTCGTGAGCAGCGGCTCCACGATAGCCAGTTTCACCGTCAACGTCAGTTTCACCAACAACACATACCGGACGTCCTGGACGATGCCTCTGGCAGCGGATTTGAATAACTACAAAGCGACGCTTACTATCACAGGCACAACGAGCGCCTTCAAGGGCACGTATACCGCACACATACTAAACGCCTTGAACGACCTCATAATATCGAACGGTTCCACGATCATTCTGAACGGCACCCAGAACTACGAAAACGTCATCCTATCCAACAACAGCAAAATAAGCGTCGGTTACGGGACTCTCTGGATACAAGCCGATGGGGAAATACTAATTAACGCGGGCTCATATATCATGGCTAACGGAACTGGATTGGCTGGAGGGGCTGGCGGACTGGGTAGCACAGGCGCGGGCAGCGCCGGCACAGGCACAGGCGCTGGTGGTGGCGGAGCAGTTGTCGCAGGAGGCGGAGGCGGAGCCGGCCACGGCGGCACAGGCGGCGACGGCGGCGGCTCTGCAGCGACAGGCGGCGTGACGAACGGCTCTTCGAGCGCCCGTGACTGGGAAGTTGGAGCAGGCGCCGGTGGTGGAGCGGGTAACACGTTCGGCAACCAGAACGCCAGAGGAGGGGCAGGCGGAGCGGGAGGCGGCGTAATAGTTCTAGAAGCCGATGACAACATAACTATAGATGGGATTATAACTGCTGACGGAACTGCAGGCGCCAGAGGCGGGACGGCAGGAATATGCCAAGACACACCATGTTTATCAGCATCTGCTGGTGGGGGTGGAGGCGGGTCAGGCGGCACGATAGTTCTCAACTCATCGAAGATAACCATAACCGGTACCGTTCTTGCGAGAGGCGGTGTGGGGGGCAACGCAGTCACGGGAATATCCAATCCCGGCAGTGGTGGAGGAGGAGGCGGTGGCGGCAGGATAAAGATATTCGGGACAACGCTTGATAACAAAGGAACACTTAGTGCAATAGGAAACGTAGGAGGCGACGGGGCGACCGAAGGCAGCGACGGCTCTTCAGGAACCATACACCTCGCAACAGGCGAACGGTGGACAATCCTGCAGAACACAGGTTTTGGTTATGTGTCAAACGATACAGCTACGTTCGACTTCACTAAAATATCAGACCCGGATGGAGAGGTCAGCGACACGAACACAACGTTCTGGGTTGAAGAGGAGTTCACGTTACTACATGACGCCAACTATCCGCGCCTGAACGGCGGCAACAACTCCGCAATAAACCAGTACCTCCAGCGCGGCGACGTGCTGAACTTCTCATTCCAGCTCATCGACGAATACGAGCGCACATTTGCCAACAAGGCTGTAAACATCAGCGCTAACACCTCGGCCGGCGCGGAGCACAACGCCACTAACGCAACTACGAACGCGGCAGGCAAGATCAGCGGAAGCTTTACGATAAGCAAAGACTGGATAGGCTCGTACTCGAACACAACACCAGGAGCCATAGAAACGAGGGACTACGGTCTCCACATCCACTACCCTCTCACAGCGATGCTCGCTACAGACGGTTCGTACGGGGAGAACAGCACGCAGTCCAACATGTTCGACGTCTCGTCGAAGCTATTCATGGACGTGCATGTGCAGAACAGCAGCACGCTCACAAAGGATAATATGGACGACTCGACGGAGGCGTCAACGTACCAGATAGGGCAGGACACGGCATATGTGTGGGCGCATGTCCACAACGTCAGGAGCGAAGACCAGAACGGTAAGAATGTTACGGTCTTCGTCTACGCTTACAACAAGGACAGGAGCAACAACAATACAGGCTTCTCCGGCTCGACAGGCGCAGACGGGTGGACCACGCTTCTCGGTAGCATACTGGCCCAAGGCCCTGCCAACACGTGGAACTTCGACACAGACGTGGGCGCGGACGCAAGCAACAACTCCGGAACGGTCAACCAGCAGGTTACGTTCTTCACAGTACTGCCTGTCAATGTTACATACGCCTTGACATTCAACAACACCGGACCGATAAACAATGGAAACCTCACTGCGCGTTGGTCCTGCGTTCAGGACAGGGGCAACGCAACGTACGTGGCTTGGACGTTCAGCGACACAGAGCCGCTGCTCACGGGACAGTTCAACACAAGCGTTGCGCGCTACAACATAAACATCACGCAGAAGACCAGCAGCGCCACTTATCTGGCGTTTTCCACGGGCTTCTGTGCGAATGTCACTGCTAACGAGCAAGACATATCCAAAGGGCTGTTCGAGAAAAGGAACTTTCCGGCGTTCTCCTTCGGGGACGTCAAGCGTTACGTCATAAAGCTGGCCGCCGAGTACACAAACGTCCGCTTTACCAACAACATAACATGGAGCGAAGGCTCATACCGCCTGACCATTACAAACAACAAGACTGGAGTCAACGCCGTTAACATAAGTACATCGATAGTTTAGCGGCGCAAGGGAAAGTTTATCAACCCATACTGCGTAAACGTAGCCATGTACTCCGAACGGCTGCTCGCAACGTTCAAGAAGAGCCGTGTGCGCGTAGGTGACAGAGTGCGCATAACGCACGGCAAACGCATCTATGAGGGAATTCTGATGCCGCGCCCCAGCACTGGCACGGACGCACTCGTCCTGAAACTCGATAACGGTTACAACATAGGACTGGACCCGTCTGGTGCTGCGATAACTAAAGCAACTACGCCAGAACCCCAAGCTGTCGCCAAGGAGGCACGCTACGAATTGGGAAACAATCACCGAGATACGTTCGCGTTCGACAAGAAGAAACCTTCTATCTCTCTTGTCGTTACGGGCGGCACAATATCTTCCCGTGTAGACTACCGTACAGGCGGCGTTACCGCGCTCGCCGAGCCACACGAACTGCTGCACATCGCGCCTGAGCTCGCCGATTTCGTAAACATACGCACCATCGTAAGTCCGTTCACTCGAATGAGCGAGAACATGGCGTTCGCCGACTATGAAGCGCTGGCTGCGGCGGTGTTCCGTCAGCTGAAGAAAGATGCGGGCGTCATCGTAACGCACGGGACTGATACGCTTGCCTATACGGCTGCAGCACTCTCGTTTGCGATTCGCGATCTCAACAAGCCTGTCGTGCTCACAGGAGCACAACGCTCGTCGGATCGCGGCTCGACAGACGCCTCGATGAATCTTGTATGCGCAGCGATAGCAGCCACGTCGGACATAGCAGAGGTCGGCATATGCATGCACGGAACGATGGACGATGCGTACTGCCTATTCAACCGTGGTACGAAGGTACGGAAGATGCATACATCGCGCCGCGACACGTTCCGCCCTGTTAACGCCCTTCCGATGGCCCGCATCTACCCGAATGGCAAGGTCGAATCGCTGTCTGCGTATCGCCAACGGAGCGACGCCAAGCCACGCCTCGATGCCAAGTTTTCCACGCGTGTGGCCATGTTGAAAGCCTATCCAGGCGCCAGCCCGGAGATTATAGACTATTACGTCAGCAAAGGGTTCAAAGGCCTCGTCGTCGAGGCGACAGGTTTGGGGCAGGTCCCTACAGAGGGCGTGCGCTCTTGGTTGCCGGCGCTGCGCAAAGCGATAGACGCTGGCGTTACAGTCGTCTTTGCTCCGCAAACGCTATACGGTCGCCTGAACCCGAATGTATACGCAGAAGCGCGTCTCGCGCACGAACTGGGCGTGATATACGCAGAGGACATGCTGCCTGAGACTGCGTATGTAAAGCTCGCGTGGGTTTTAGGCCACACAAAAACAGCGGACCGCGTACGCACCATGTTCGCCACAAACTACGCAGGCGAGATATCCACGCGCACAGAATCCCAAACGTTCCTCTACTAGGTACTCTTATGGAAAGACTTGATTACCAAAAAATCGGCCTGAAAATCGGCATCGAAGTGCACCAGCGCCTGCGCACGCACAAAATATTCTGTTCGTGCGTCTCCGCAGAAGGGTCGCCGGGCGCGTCTATCAAGCGCCGCCTCCGACCTGTAGCAGGCGAACTGGGCGCCGTTGACCCAGCTGCACTTTACGAAGGTTTGCGCGGCCGCGAGTTCGAGTACACGACATACTCACAGTCAACGTGCCTAGTGGAACTGGATGAAGAGCCGCCTCATGCGGTTGACGCGGATGCGCTGTATGCGTCGCTGCAAGTTGCGAAGATGCTGGGATGTGATGTGCCAAACGAACTGCACGTGATGCGCAAAACGGTTGTGGACGGCTCGAACACAACAGGATTCCAGAGAACCGCCGTCGTAGGACTTGACGGCACGCTCGTCACGTCTTTCGGAGACGTGAAGATCACTAGCGTCGCGTTAGAAGAAGAGTCGTCGCAGATTCTTGAGCGAGCGGGACGTACGGTGCGCTATGGATTGGACAGGCTCGGCATTCCGCTGATTGAAATCGGGACGGCGCCGGACGCCCACACGCCCGAACAGGCCCGCGAGCTTGCGGAGGCGTTGGGCTCGCTGTTGCGCAGCACCGGACGCGTCCAGCGCGGCATCGGTACAATACGCCAAGATGTCAACGTCTCCATACATGGCGGCGCCCGTGTGGAGATAAAGGGGTTCCAAGAACTGCGCTCGTTCGAGGCGCTCGTCCACAACGAAGCCCAGCGGCAGTTTTCGTTGCTCGCACTGGCCGAAGAACTTCGTACACGCAACGCGTCTGCGACAGAGCCGCGTGAAGTTACGCACCTCTTCACAGATACACAGAACAAAATACTGGCTCGTTCCATCGCTGACAGAAAACGCGTATATGCGTTCGTACTCAAAGGCTTCGACGGACTTCTGAAGCGCCATATATCAGGTGAGCGTACGTTCGGACGAGAATTGGCCGAGCATGCCGTAGCGCAGGGAACCGGCGGGATGATACACTCGGATGAGCAGATAGGCTCGTATGACCTCACACAGGAGTTTTCTAAACTACGCGAAGTCCTGAACGCCGACGAAAAAGACGCCATATGCATAATCGCAGAAGATGAGGATGTTGCCAGGCGCGCCAGCGCAGCCGTTATCGCACGAGCGGCTTATGCGCTAAAAGGTGTTCCAGAAGAGACGCGCGCGCCCAACCCTGACGCCACGACATCCTACCTAAGGCCGCTGCCTGGCGGCGCAAGAATGTACCCGGAGACTGACGTGATGCCTATGATAATAGACGCGAAAACACTCGCTTCTGTAAAGAGACCCCGAAGCCTTGAAGAGAGGCGGCGCGGGCTTGTGTCGCTGGGCGTGCCGCCGCAGACAGCCGCAGAACTGGCAGACTCTACGGCGTTAGAAATATTCGAGGGTGCTGCACGTTCGCCCATAGACGCCAAAAGGGCCGCGGAACTGCTGACGTCGACAATGACAGCACTGCGCCGCGAGGGGGCGAACGTCGACAGTATAAAGACCGAGGATCTCGTAAGCCTGATACGCGACCTTCACTCAATACCCAAAGAAGCAGTGGCAGACGTCTTGAAGAGGCTTTCTGAAGGCAGCGCGTACAGCGACGCCGTTACTGTGGAACGCATCGACAAGAAGGAGCTGGATAGGATAGTCGAACGCGTAGTACGCGACAACATGGGCATTGTGAACAAGGAAGGCGAGGCCGCTTTCAAGAAAATGATGGGGCCGCTTATGGCCCAAGTGCGCGGGAAAGTGGCAGGCGAACTGGCCGCAGACGCATTACGCAAGCGCTTGAAGAGCGTCTTGAAATAGTGCGACAAACGCGCGGCCTGCTTATAAATAAGGTCTGTGCCACATATTATAGTGCGACAGAGTGTGACACAATGGATCTCCTGCGCAGGTGCTCTTGAATGGCCGACAACTGGTTTTCCAAGTTCGGGTGGAACGAAAACCCATTTAAGATACAGCCTGACCCTGAACACATCGTAGGGTTTGTTGACATGCGAGCCAAGATAATGGCATACGTAGACTCGCACGACCCTTTCCTGGTAGTCGGCCCTACAGGCGCCGGAAAGACCACGCTCCTTCTATGGGTATCGGAGCAGCCGAGCGACATGCGTTACGTCTACCACAACTTCCTTGAAGAGAAAAGCGACGCGCGATTGCGAGGCAAAATAAGGGGGTTACGATGGCTTCTGGACCGCCGGCCGATTGTGGTGCTGTTGGACGAAGTTCAGGAAATGGACTCTGCGACAGCCCGCTATCTAAGGGGGCTCTTCGATAAAGGGCGCATACGCTCGTTGGTGATGGCTGCTATGACAGACACTCTCCCAAACCTTGAAGAGCCGCTCCTCGCGCGCATCGGCGAACGGCGAATATACGTGCGCAACCTCGACGAACGCGAAGCGATGCAAATTGTTCGCCAACGCGTCTTCGCCCGCGGGTCCGCGAACCCGCTCGATGAGGAGGCACTGAAGATGGCGTTCGCGTATGCCGACTACGCGCCACGACGCGTCCTGGAAACATGCGAACGCCTGTGTATGGAAGCCGCGGCGCAAGGCAAGGCACGCGTCGACACGGACTTCGCGTCCCTTGTGCTAAAGCCAAAAGAGTCCACACTAATCAACATCAAGCACGCTGTCATTGCGCCCCCATCAGGAGAGATAAAGCGACTTGTGCGCGAAAAACTGCGGCAGATAATGGAGTCTGACGTTGTTCAGACGCCCAGTGCCGCGCCCGTAGGGGCACTGTCGCCAACGCAGCAAAAAGTAGTTGATGCCCTCCGCGGGAATGACATGACAACGGATGAGCTGGCAAAGGCAGTGGGCATAACTCGCGCGTCTGCGGCCAAACATCTCTCAAGACTTGCGCTGAACACAGACGCAGAGCTATTGAAGTCGAAAGGCGTTTTAGAGCCAGTAGTGGTGCAGAAAGGAACTGGCAGGCCTGTGGTGTACGCACTAAGCGGCCGCTACAGGCACTAAACAAGTATCTTCATCAGGGTCTTTAGTATGTCGCTGTCGTTGACGATGCCGCGCACGGCGCCAGCCTCGTCTGTGACCGCGATGAGCTCCAAGTTGTTCTCCTCCATAACGGTCATGGCATCGAATATGCTTGTGTTGGGAAACACGGATATTTTACGGCGCCCGATCTCCGCTACTTTCTTGTCTCCCAATGCACGGAACTCCTTTTCGTAGTTCACCGCCCTGTGGCGGTGCTGGCTCAGCTCGAGTGACTTCTCCTCAAAGAGCTTGACTATATCCTGGTTGGTCAATATGCCTTTCAGCGCCACGTCCTGCACGATAGGGGCGCCCTCGATACCCTTTTCCACAAAAACGCCTATGGCTTCGCGCAGCGTGGTCTGCGGGTGAAGGATGACGAAGTGGCGTTCCATCACGTCACGCACCTGAAGCGTCTCAAGTGTTTTCATGGCTTCCTGCTGCCTGGCCTGTACAGGGCCTATGGGACCGAAGATGCTCTCTACGACGTCCTTGCTCGAGCGTACGGGCATGCAGAGGTTTTGTATGCATTACTTATAAAGCCTGCCGTCAGCCGCCTGCTACAGGGATGTTTCCCTTGCGGGCGCGGCCCTGCGAACCCACGCGGACCGTGAACGGCGTCGATCCCTTTGCCGTCACGTCAACAACGCGGAATACCAGGACATCGAAAGTGCGTGTTTTTGTTGCCTTAACGACAGCGTTCGTACTGTCAGTGCCGTTAACGACGAAGTCTATCGTCCACGTACCTTCGTCAGGGGACGCGGGTATGGAGTAGTTGTACTCATACGTGTAACCCTGATTGCCGCTCTCCGTTATGGTTGTAATGTTCAGAGTTTGGTTGTTCATAACTACAAGCGTCCCGTTGGCGGACGTAATGTTGATAAACGCGCGGTCTATGAGTCCGCGGCTGGTCGCATGCGTAACGTTCGCACGTATCGTTACGTTCTCCTCCTCCTCGAAGGCGTTCAGGGCCGTGAGCGAGGAGTCGAATGTCTCCAGCGCCGTCACTGACAGCGGGTTTCCTGACTGGACAACGAACGTATCGGACGCAGTGCCGCTCAAGCCGCCTGTGGCGTTGGCTCCAATGTCTATGGTCCATGTGCCTATGGCAGCTGTGGTTGAAAGAGTGTGGTTGTATTCGTACGTATACCCTGGGTGTGCATCGACGGTCACGGAAGTTATGCTTGCCATGCTTCCTGAAGTCACGACAGCGGCGTTGTTTGCGTCCGTTATGTTTATCAGCACGTCATCGATGGCATCGCGGTCACTGGTGTGACTGACATTAACCCTTATCACGACCTTGTCTCCCTGGTTGAACGTGTTTGCGTTGGCGATGTTTGAATCAAACGTGTCCAGCCCCGTGATGAAGAGTTCAGTGCCTTCCAGACCGACGACGAAGGTTATGGTTGCAGTGCCATTGTTGAACTCTACGACGGCACTAGCATTGGCTCGCCACGTTCCTGCAGGGTGGACGCTGGTGTCGTTGAGGAAGTCGAACTCCGTTTCGTTGTATTTCCCGTTATTGTCTGTCTTGTCGAAAGTTCTGTTATGCCTTGTAACGCCATTGGGGTCTTGGAAACTTAGGGTAAGATTGCCTGGAAGTATCGGTCTGAGACCTCCTGTGCCGTTCGCGAACGCTCCTGCGTTGCCAGTGGCCCCGTCAACGCCATCGTTGCCTGCTGTCCCGAGAGCGCCGGCGCTGCCTCCAGAGCCTTTGGTACCAAGAGTTCCTCCTGATACGTCCTCTGCGCCGCCAGGGGAACAAACTGTCAGCGGACCGCAGAACATTTTTATTATGCCGCCGGCGCCTCCGTTGCCTCCGTTGCCGCCGTTTCCTCCCACAGATCCCGCAACTCCGGAAGAGGCCGCGCCGTTGCCTGCAGTGCCTCCTGTGCCGCCTTTAGCCTCCAGAACCGCCGCAGCTGTTGTCGTAACATAAGTCGCGTTGAGTATGATGGTGCCTCCGGACCCGCCGCCTCCTCCTGCGCCGCCGCCTCCTGCGTCAGCTGTGCCGCCTCCGCCTGCGCCGCCTGCTCCTCCGTTGCCAGCGCGACCTCCGTTGGCCGATATGTTGCCAACTATGGTTATGTTGTACGCGTTTAGTAAGACAGCGCCGCCGCCCCTGCCGCCTTTGGCACCAGCACTGCCAGAACTGCCAGCAGCTACAGCGCCGCCTCCACCACCGCCGCCCCCGGCGCCTCCTGAAGCACCAGAGCCCATAAAGATGCTTGTGTTTGTTGAGTTTCCATACATCGCTCCTGCGCTGCCTGCGGCACCGGCTGCGCCGCCGCTTCCTGCGCCACCTGTACCGCCGCCTGCGCCACCAGCCCGGCCGGCAGAGCCTGCTGCGCCGTATCCCGCCGAGCCTGCTGCACCGCCACCGCCTCCTCCTTCTCCGGCGTTAGCGTCTCCTGTGCCACCCGTGCCTCCACCTGTGCCGCCTCCGGGGCCGCTTCCACCTGTACCGGCACCGCCTCCAGTGCCACTGCCTGGGTTAAGCGCGTCGGCCGCACCGCCATTGCCAGCGCCGCCTCCTGTGCCGCCGGCGAATCCCTTGAAAGAGGCGTTTATCAGGCCCGTGCTTTCAACGACAATCTTGTTGGCGTAAAGCGTTATGTTGCCCCCATGCGTACCGTTGAACTCGGTAACGTTGAGCGTCCCTGCTATGGTGATTGTATCGCAAGAGAAAGACCGGTTCGCCAGCGTGTTTATCGTTGTCCCTGAAGATATTATCCATACGCCGTTAGACGCGGGACATGTGGGCAGCCAGACCGTTGTAAGTGTGCTAGCCACTGCGGTGGCATTGGCGAAAGCGACCAGTATGCTCATGTTTGAGCGTTCCGGCAGGGGGAAGTATGTGCCGCCGTCGTTGGTGATCGTTAAGGTAAGATTGCTCGTGTAGAGGAACGCGGAGCTGGTCGTTTCGTCGAAGGTGTTGTTGTTTGTATTTGTGGAGTTCTTGCTCACAACGCTCCACTGGCCTTGTACATCTGTGCCCGTCAGCGCGTAATCGCTCTTGTTCAGCCAGCCGTTGTTGAATGCAATTATGCTCGTGCTCCGCGTTTGGGACAGGGGATTGCGGAACGTGACATTTCCTGACCCTGACGTGATGGGTTGAGCACGGACATTCGTTATTTTAATGTTGAACTGCGGGTTGGGCCCCCCGATGTTGAAGGAGGTCGTTGGTATCACAGTTTGGTTAACATAGTAGTCGCTGTCTATGTCAAGCACATTAACATGTGTTCCGGAGTTGCCCCTACTGGAGATGTTCACGAGGTAGTCCCTCGTCTCTGCCACGCCAGCTGACGCGCTTGCATATGTATCTGTTGCGTTCAGTGCGACGAACTGCAGCTGGTTGAAGCCTCCTGTATTGTTTGTTGTCGACGTGTTCGAAGACTGGTTGTTGAAGGCACTGAGGCCGTAGGTTATGTTTATGGCCTTGGATTTGTAGAGGCCTCCATCGAACCTGTTTTGGAGTGCGCCTGTGGCATTGAATACTTCGCCGTGGTTGGCGTACTGCAATGACAGGGTAAGATTCGTGATGTTCAGCAAGTCGGTCAGGTTAAACGCCGATGAGGTGGCCTCGTCGAACGTATTCCCTCCGGACCCCGTATCGTTTATCACGCGCGTGCTCCAGATGCCGACGCGGTCCCCTATAAGAAAAACGTACGATGTGTGGTTGAGCCAGCCGTTGTTGAAGGCTATCTTGCTGTTGTTGGCGACAGACGCCGTAGGGTCGCGCAGGTGAACGCGGCCGAAGCTTGTGTTGATGAACTGCCCACGGGCGCCGACGATACGATAGCTCGCATTAAGGTCCGAATCGCCACGGTTGAGCGTAGGCGGGGACGTGGGTGCAGGGCTGTAGATAGAGTCATTAACGAGCGTACGGTTGATGAAATATATCCCGCTGATGTCCAGCGCGTTGGTCGTATTCCCGTCGTTGCCGTTGTTATTCGACGCATTCGTTCCGCCGTCATAGAAGCGTATGTCGTACTCGCGGGCTTCGTCGACGCCTGCGCTGCCGCTGAGGTATGTGTCGTTCACGGCATCTGTTATGGGCACTCTCAACATGGCCTGGAAGCGGCCTGTCGCTGTTGCGACAGTGATAGAAGTGTTGTAAAACGCGCCGTTGCCGTACGTAAAGTTGTACAACGAGACATTAATGACACGCGCGACGTCGCCTGTAGGGCGCTTTACGCGCAGGAATCCGCCATCCGGGTGGTAGAGGACGCCTGTTACGTTAACGGTCTCATTCTTGTTGTATACCTTGAGTACTGTGGCGTTCGGCTCGCTCTCCAGATTATTTTCTATGTTTGACGTGGAATTGACGATTATAGTGTTGTTTAGCGTGAACGTCGAACCTGTCTGCTCGGCCATCGAGTTGTTGAAGTTGTAGGTAAGGTTGTCGGCGGCAATGAAATACTTTGCAGTCCATGTGCCTGGTTCAAAACTGTGCTGCAGCGTTATGTCAGATGTGCTCGTTCCTGACG
>JACQIF010000043.1 GCA_016198635.1 Candidatus Aenigmatarchaeota archaeon | reverse complement strand
TCAGGTAACCGTTGAAAGAGACTGCCATCGGCCTACTTTTGTTTTGCTGGAATAAATAGGAAATTTTAAACGAATGTTCAACGGCACCAGACTCTTCCTGTGCTGGGCGTAACGGTCATGTCCGTGCATTCGGTCTGGCCTGACGGACAAACGCTGCCTTCTGTTATTCTGCAGCTGTTCGAGAAGCTGCACGATCCGCTCGGCGTGTCGTTCATCCTCACCCAGAGGCCCTGTGTTGGATCGAGATGTGTCGTTGGGTTGTACCAGTCTTGCCTGGAGGCATCCCATGCCCATACTGTGCGCGGGGCCGCTGCCGGTCCAATGCCTTTGAAGTCGCAGTCCCCTTTGATCCTATCCAGGTCCCCGTGTGTGCCGATTAGATTGAAACCGCGGAAGAAGCCGCTGCCCTGTTGGAGAGTCACAGCGCCGTTGAAAGCGCTGCCTATAACGTCCAGACTACAGTCCTTGGTTGTCGTAATCCAGACAGCCTGGCCCGGCGCGAGAGGGTTTGGGTGTATCCATCCGTCGTTCGCCCACGCCCAAGTCTTGAACTTGGCGTTTCGCGGCCCTATTGCGCTAAGAGCCGCCCCGCACGCCGTTTCTATCTCGTCTATGTAGACCGGCTCCAGTATAGGCGAACTTATCAGGTTAAAACCGAATGTCCCGCTTCCCTTCTTCAGTTGGATTGTGTACTTTGCCATGCCGCTTACCTTGTAGACGTCGCCGCCGAATATCGGGTCAGCGACACTAAGAGTGATATTCTGTTTTCCAGATGCCGACGATATGCGGAACTTGCCGTTTGATATCGGCATCGCCACGTCAGTCGCGTCCCGCGGCGCAGTCAGCGTGGCAAGATCTATTGTAGCCTCTTTCGAGTTCGCTTGGACAGTTGTTGTGGCGCGTACGACGTTTTCACCATCCAAGAGCTCAACTTTTTGGGTTGGTAGGAGGCCTTGGATGCGAATGGTGCTGTTCTTGTAGATGGAGATTTTGTCTATGATCAACTGGTTCGTCGTGCCTTGCGTTTCGTTGGCGCTTATAGCTCCGACATACTGCTGGTTGGCGAACTTAACGCTTACCGTTGCCGCTGTCCCACCGTCTACCCATGACTGCATGTTGTCTTTGCCGAGGAATATTTTGTAGCGGTGGTACTCGCCGTTGTTGTCTGTTTGTGTGCCAGCCGTCACCTGTCCAGGAGAAGGTGAGTCTATAGAGCCGTAAGATTCCACTTTATTGGCAGATCCGCGGAAGGCCGAACGGTTGTCTGACGAGTCGCGGCGCGTCTTTCCCACATCGAGGAACCCAAAGCGCGTGCTGTTCTCGACAGGAATTCCAGAAGCGAACTTAGCACGAATCTCCACTGTCGTATACTCACCATATCTTGCCTTGCTTACCAGTGTTTGAGGCGTGCCGGAGCTCGTGAGCGTAATGAGGCCGCCGCTCACGGTGCCGCTCGAGTCCCAGAAACCCGTGTCCAAGCTCGTGAAATCATCTGACTTGATCGCACCGCTTTCTATGCGTGTAAGCGTTGCCGTGCCCTGATCAGGCGCCAATGTTATTTGTGGGACAATAAGCACTGATAAGACTACGAAAAAGACTAACTGTGTATGTTTCAAATAGCACACCTTTATCTAAGTGGGGATGCTCGGTGGTGCAGTCGGCTCTCCTGAAGTCCCGCTTCCGCTTGGTGTTCCTGTGCTGCCCGTTCCAGTGCCGCCTGTTGGCGCGGACTGGCGCGTTCCTATGACGTTAATTGTGGTCGAAGCGTCTGTCAGGAAGTTGTATGTGAGTTCCACGCGTACCGGGATGTCCTTGCGCCCCACGAACGCGCTGGGCTTCAGTTCGCATGAGAAGCTGAGCGACGTACCGCCACGAAGGCTTAGCGTTGTGTCGGCGTTCAGCAACGCGCACTCTTCGTTTGTTGCGGTCACGTCAGGCGCAAAGAGGCGCACGCGGATCTTGTCGAGATTATCCTGCGGGACGCTTCCGGGGTTGGCTCCGCCTTGTTTGTAGCCGCCGTAGTCAGGGTCGAAGATGCTGCCGCTCTGGATTATCTCTGCGTTCACGCGCAGCCTGAGCCTGTCAGTATCGTCACGTATGATTACGGGTGCGCTGGCTGTTATTGTGACTCCCAATGGGCCTTTGCTGACGACAGTTTCGGTCTGCGAAGGTATCGGTTCGTTGCGTTCTCGAAGCCTCCTGTTTTCCGCGGTTGTAAGGGCACTCACTGTCGTGGTAGCAGCGGTCTTATAGCGGTACATCAGGCGCGCCCGTGCTTCGTAAGGCAGCGAGATTCCTTCTGGAAGGTCAGGCGCACGAAGGTCCCAAGAGGCGTCAGCTATGTCACCCGGCAGTTTTGCGGACTCGTCAGGCGCTCTTAGCGTTACAGCGACGGTCTGCGGGTTCAATCCAGAAACAATCGCAAAAGCATCGCTGCCCGTACCTATAGGAATGCCAAAGAGGAAAGCCGCGACGTCCTTCGCATCAGAGCCGCCGTTGTTCTCAAGTTGCATCGATAAGGTAAAGCGGTCTTTGCTCTCCAGTTCTTGGATGTCAGGCGAGAATGATTTTATGACAACACCAAAGTCGTTGGGACCAGTGGTCTTGGAGCCGCCGCCACCGACGCAGCCCGATACGAGCAACACCGAGAATATAGAGGCCAATATGAACTTATTGTGGAGCATTCGTTCACCATTACGCTGGCTTTACCTTGACGGCTATACTGTTTCTGAGTATATATTTGTATGCAACGTCCGCGCGGAACTGACCGACCTCGTTGACCACCCCGCCGCTAACTGTGCGGAACTTGCACGTGATTGTTTTGGATTCATGGTTGAAGAATTTGACATCCCTCCCGTTGGCGAGAAGGCCGTCTGGTGTGGCGCTCAAGTCATCGCATCCTGCGGCGTCCAGTTCCACGGTAGATGGATAAGACATCGTCAACGCGCCCACTTCTATGGGCTCCGCATTGCCAGCGCCTTTGTCAGCAAGCTGTATATAAACAAGGAACGTGGTGTCGACTGGAATGGGCTGCGGCTTCGAGACGCGGAAAGATATCTCCACAGGCCCTGCCGTTGCGGTTTCAAAGATCCGAAGGTCTGGGGATGCGCCCTGTTTGTTAAGCCTTGTAAGCTCATCCTCCGATACCACAACTACGTCAGAGATCAGTGTCGCCGCCGACTCGTATGATGCTGCGTAGCGTACAGTGCAGTCTTGCGTAAGATTCGTTCCCTGGGCCTGCAGATCTATATCCAGGCCCTTTATCTCCCCTTGCCGTATAGAACCAAGCTCGGTGTAAACATCCTCTGCGTTTAACGGGTCAAGGACGCATGTGTCTGTGAGGTTCAGTGCCGCGTTCTGCAGTGTCGTATTTCCGGCGTTTGTCAGCTCGAACGACAGAGTGGTCTTTTTGTGTTCCAGAAGCTCGTTAGGCGCAGCGCTTCCTGTGATGCGCAGCTCTTCCACCAGTGAAACCTTTTTGGTTGGGGTCAGGCTGAACGCAGAAAGCGCGCCTCCGAAAGAGACGCAACCCGAAACGATAACCAATGCCGCTAGCATGAGCGCGGGCGTGTTCATAGGTTAACCTAATGTTTAGTATGAATAAAAAGGTGACTAGCCAGCGCCCGGGCAGCCGCACGCCCTCCTGATGGATGTGCTGTCTGTCGTTCCTATCCTGCCACCAAGCGTTTGCAGGGACCAGACCTTTTCGGGCGTTGACTTGTCCGTCGCGTCTATTGGGTTTCTCCTGCCGTCGTTGTTAAGGTCATTGAAGCCGCAGACGCCTGAGTTCGGTGCCAGCGGCGGGGCGTTCGCGCCCGACGTCGCGTCAGGGTCGTATGGCCACACTGTCGGGTCAGCCTGGCAGCCCGTGGCCGTGACGTACTTGGAGCAACAGTTGCGGAACTCCTGTGTTGCGAGCTGTGATTGTGTGGAGCCGCTG
>JACQIF010000038.1 GCA_016198635.1 Candidatus Aenigmatarchaeota archaeon | reverse complement strand
CCGTCTTCTTTTCGTTGATGTTGACGCCGAGTGCGACGCCTGTGATGAAGAGCAGGGCCGAAATTACAGCCGCGCCGAGGAGCGTCGACTTATCGAAGCGTTTTTTCAAACTACCACCTTTTCTGCGCGCGGCGCAGTTCGTGCACGAGCGACACGGACCAGAAGACCATCATCAGCATAGGGAAGAAGAACAGATACGCTGCAAATCCCAATATGTTCGAACGTATGCGTTCGTTTGCCTGCCGGAAGCTCGTGTACAGTAGCGCGACGCCCAGCAGTGTTGCGCTAAACATGAGGGCAAGCCTCGTGTCAAAGAGCATTATGTTGAGATCGGGTATTCTGAAGGCTGATATTATGTAGCCCATGTCAAATCCTACCAGACTCCATTGCCACAGCGTTCGGGAAACCGACATAAAGGTGTCATGTGCCATCACGCTGAGCAGCGCGAATACCATTATGATTGACAGGAAGTTCAGCGGGAGGAAGAAGACTCCGAGGTTCCCGTAACGGGTGTTGAAGAAGAGATCCCTGTACTTGAACGATGTGCTGATGAGGCCGCGATACCAGCGGACGCGTTGCGCGTATACGCCGCGGAGTGTCGTTGGGCAGAGCGTCCATACGCGGGCGCCGGTGGAGTTCTCTATCTTGTAGCCTGCGGCGTGCAGCGCGAATGCCATATCCATATCCTCGACCATATTATCGCCGTTGAATCCGCCCATGCTCTTCACAACGCTTTTGCGGTATATGGAGAGCGGCCCGGGCGTTACGGGCAGGGCGTCCATGAACGTAAGTATTTTGCGCAGGAATATGTTTAGCAGGTACTCGGCTGCCTGGATTCTGCCCAACACACCGCGCGCGTTCGCTATCTTCATCGATGACGTCACTGCAGCGACGCGTTCGTCGTTGAAGTAACCAAGCATCCTTTTCAGCGCGTCTCGTTCCGCAGTGGAGTCCGCGTCCATGCACCCGACGAGCGTGCCGCGTGCGCGCGCAATGCCTGCGTTCAACGCACTGGCTTTCCCGCCGTTCGGTTTGTCCATGACACGCACGTTTTTATGTTCACGGGCCATTGCGTGAGCGAGTGCAGACGTACGATCCTTGGAGCCGTCGTTTACAACCATAATCTCCAGCTTGTTTTTCGGGTAGTCAAGCGCCAACAAGGAACGCACAGTCTTCTCGATAGTGGCATCCTCATTGTACGCCGGGACTATGATGCTTACGGAGGGCAGAACAGAGGCTTTAGGATCGTTGTGGTAGCGCTTCCCTTTTTTGAGAAACACGGAGAACCACACGACTGAGAAGAATACCATCACATACCATGTGACGTACAACACTATATCCGAAACCGCGCCCATGACGAAACCTCGATTTAAATTAAAGCCCGGCGGCAATATAAGTATCGGTGCGCGGGAGTGAAGAGATGCAATGGAGGAAACTATTTATAGCGTTCGTTGCAGCCGCGGCTTTGCTGCGTCTCGGACTGGCACTCACGAACGGAGGCATCTGGTGGGATGAGGCCGTATATGCCGGTTTAGCAGACGGACTGCGTCACGGCACATACGCGCTGCCGTCAGGCACAGAAGGAGACAGGCCGCCTCTTTTTCCCTTTTTGCTTGCTCTAATAGGCCCAAACGTTCTTGCAGGCCGACTCCTTGTTTTCGTGCTCTCGTTGGCTGCGGTGTATGTTACGTACTTGTTGGGCCGCGAGCTGTACGGGCGTGATATAGCGCTAGTAGCTGCCGTGATTCTATCATCGTACGACCTCTTTGTCTTCTTCACAACTAAAATGCTTGGCGAGGCGCTGTTCATGTTCCTTATTTCATCATCCCTTCTATACTTCCATAGGGCCTTGAAGACGAACGGCACAAAACAGTGGGCCATTGCAGGAGCGCTAACAGGGATGGCGCTGCTGGCGCGCTATCCGGCGACCGTCCTTTTTGCCGCTTGCATTGCCTATGCGCTCTTGCGCAAGCGATATACTGGAGCTGCGTACTTCGCAGGAGCGTTTTTGCTCGTTCTTGCGCCGTGGCTCGTTTACAGCACGCTCGCGTACGGCGTTCCGTGGGGCGCGTATTCGCAGAATCTCCTGGTATTTGCCACAGCCACGAGCGATGGATGGAACTACTTCATAACCAACTACTTCCATGTCTTTGGCCCGCTTGGCGCGTTTTTCGTCTTGGCGAGCGTGCTGGCGCTGTCCAGAAAGAAATATGACTTTATGATGCTGTTTGCGCTCGCTCTGTTTGTTGTATTCTCGTTGCCTGCACACAAGGAGTTACGATACCTCGTAGCATTTTTCCCTCTCTATGCACTCGTGTCTGCGTCAGCGATCGGGTACGTTCCCAAACGCGAACGGAACGGATTTTTGTTCGCCGCTCTTGCGGTCTCTGCGCTTAGCCTGTGGATGGGCGCCGCAGCGACGATACAAGACGCTGACGCTGCGAGTGCACTCGTTGATGCATCGAAGTTTCTAAAGGACAAAGAAGGCGCAGTGCTGACTGAACTGTATGATTCATCATACCACCAGTCTCTAGGTTCCAACAACCCGTGGCTGGAAGTGCTGGGACAGAAGGAGGTGTACGTGTTCCCGGAGAACGAGGGAGACGTTCAGCGTTTCATTAACGAGCATCCGAATGTCCGTTATGCCGTGATATACGCTTTCGGGCCGCGCGTACCTTCCTACGCCGCGGCGCACGCCGCCCAGCACTGGACGCGTCTCGCTGCCTTTGAGCAGTGGGGCAATGCGGACGCAGCAATCGTATATGAGATCCCAAAGGTGCTCGTTTCCATAACCTTCGACGACGGGCTGTCGTCGCAGTACACTGCGGCCGCGCTGCTGGAACAGTATGGTTTCAGGGGCACGTTCTATGTGCCGTCCGGCCTTCTTGGCTTCTCCTTCGAGGGCATACCCACTATGGCGCCTGCGCAGGTACAGGAGCTGCACGTGCGGGACCACGAGATAGCAGGCCATACATACGTTCATACCAATGCGAACAGCATGGAAGCCGCAGCGTTTGAGAATGAATTGCTCAAAGACATAAGCGCGACCGAAGCGCTGGGCATCACGACGACAAGTTTCGCTTATCCGTATGGTGAAGTTGCACATGAGGATATTATAGCCAAATATTACACGTCCGGCCGCAACGTCATAGACAGGATAAACCCGCTGCCTGTTCCAAAGGAGCTGCGTTACAAGCTTTATGCAATACCGCTGACGCACGAGAACTATTTGCAGATTACAGAAAGACTTGATATGCTCCGCGGCAACGGCGGCTGGCTAATACTTGCCATACACAATAT
>JACQIF010000048.1 GCA_016198635.1 Candidatus Aenigmatarchaeota archaeon | reverse complement strand
ACGCTGCCTGCCACTATGGACGACGTCACAGATAGGCTTGCAGGGGAAAGGACGCGCAACCCGCTCTGTTTACTGTCTGAAACGCTGCTGCCTGTGCTTGAGTCTGTCGCAGATACGCCAGCAGTTATCTGGTTTGTGTAGTCGCCTGCGACGCTGGCAGTGCAGCTCCACGAGCCTGTGCCGACGCCGCTGCTGTCGAGAGAGATGGTCTGCGAGCTGGTGGGCGTACAGGAAAGACCTGAAGGCAGAGTTAACGTACCGGAGACACTTGAGACAGACGAACCTGAAACGGACATCGTTGTCGTGAACGTGTCGCCTTGGTTGACTGTGGCAGGCAAACTGACGCTGGATATCGATATGGATGCTGCTACGACAGAAGATGGCATCAACAACATCGCTGCCACGATTACGAACGCCATGAGTTTTGAATTAGCCATTAGCTCACCTTGAATATGCTGCCTGTCAGGCCTGTTGTGTTGGCAGAGTCCAGACGCACGAAGTAAGTCTGCCCGCTTATCAGGTTGCTGCTGATGAGTGTACCGTAGAATTTGCTACCGGTCGCCACAGACAACGGCACAGTGAACGCCGTTGTCGAGTTCGTGGTCGAATTGAACGTCAGTATTGTCGCAGTCGCGTTCGCGCGGTTGGACAGAACGAACACATTCTGCGTTACAGTGAACGTAGTTGTATTGTCTATGGTGTTGGTACCGGTCCATACTTGCGGCGCGTTGGCGCCTGACGCGGCTCCGACAATCACAGACTTGGCTGTGGTGCCAACGCCTGCGACGAACGTGGTGAATATGTAGAGGCCCGGGTCTGTGATGGTCAGCGTGACGTTGGCCGTAGGTACAGCACCGCTCAATGTGACATTCGTGTTCTCGTAGACGACGGCCGACGCCGCAGGCGAGAATACCCTAAGCGTCGCTGTGGTGCCGGACGAGGAAGTGATATTGGCCCACGTGGCTGCGCCGGCTGTTATCGACGGCAGCGTCATGTTAAGGCTGCCTGACGCGTTCTTCACGTCAACTGCCAGCGACATGAAGCCCTGTGTCTTGTTGCGGAAGACGCCGACCTCTATCGGGTAGACGCCAACGGCACTCGAATCGTTGGGTATCGAGACGTTAACGACATAAGGCTGCGCTCTGCCTGACGCGTCAAACGACGTCACAGACTCCCCGAACTGCTTGTTGAAAGTCCTGATAACCACGCTTGTGGCGTTGAGCGCTGCGCCTGACGTTCGGTTGATTAGCGTGACGTTAACGGTTATGTTTTGGCCTGGAGCGTACGTGCCTTTGTCTGTGCCTGCCGTAACGCCGAGCGAGGTTACAAGGAAACCGTTGAAGGCCTGCACGTCAGAACTGTTAGTTATGTACGCTTTGAGGAAGTACGGGCCGTCTGACGTAGGCGCTGTTGTCGTTAGCGTAGCCGTGCCGTCGGCTGCTGTGATGGCCGTTCCGCTGGTCGAAGGCGTTGCAGACTCGGAGCCTATTGCGAACGTTACGTTGTAGCCTATCGCCCCGGTCCCGTTTGGATAAGTCAGCGTGGCTATGAACTTCGCGGTGTCGCTGGCGCTGTAAGGCCTGAAGAACGAGCGGTCCGCCTGCACGTTAAGCACTAGTGAGCTGCCTCCTGTGACCGTTAAGGTCGCTGGCGGGACGAACCCTTGGTCGCCTGTTGGCGTCGTGACCTTGACGTCCAGCGCGTACACTTGCGCAGGCGCGAACGAAGGTATTTGGAATATTATGGTCGCGTTGCCGCCTGTCGTAGTGTTCGAAGGCAGGTCTATCGGATTGCCGAATGCCCATATTCTCGCCGTTACTGTGGAACCGTCTGCGACTGCGGCCCCACTGGAGGTGGCGTTGATGAAGAACGTTACTGTGCCGCCCGGAACCGCGTTATAGTTGCTGACGATGGGTCCGTTCACTGCGGATGTAAGCGTAGCTTTCAATGACGAAACCTGCACGCCGGCGAACTGCTGCTGGCCGGCGACGTCTATCTTTATGTAGTTAGAACCTGGTTGCGTCGCATTCAGGCCGAATCCTATCTGACCGGACGAGTTGGTGGAACCGGACGATTGCGTGACGTTGATGTCGTTCGGCGACTGCACTTTGAACAGCGTCGCTATTACGTTCCTGTTGCCCAACACGGTGCCGTTTGGTGTCGTCACCTTGACCGTGAGCGAAATGTTCTCGTTCAGCGAATAGGTGAACTTGTCCGTCGTGAACTGTATGTTAACGTCGTTGATGCTGAAGCTGGTGAAGAACGACTGCGTACCGCTGCTTGTCGTAACGTCAACCTGCACGCTGTGGCGACCGGGCTTTAGAGTGCCCAGCGAACCCGTGTTCATCTGCCAGAAGTCCGGCCCGAGCTGCTGTGCGTTCACGACGAGCGAGGCGTTGCCGTCAAGCGTTGCCTTTACCGCAGACGCGCCTGCAGTCGGCGGGACGAATGCCCTTATTATGACTGTGTCAGCGGATGTGTAGACGGCCTTGTCTGTGTCAATGAACGCCTCGAGTCCGCGGACGTCGAACCCGGAGAACGTATCGAGCTTTATGACGTCAGAGCCCGTGTCCTTGGAGACCTTTACCTTGATGCTGTGGAAGCCGAACGACCATGCGTTGTTCGTGCCGTACGTTGCAGGCGGGAGCGACAGAACGACAGTACCGTCGCTGGCTGTCGTGCCAAGCGTCGGGGTGCTGCTCGTGTCGACCGTTACTTCAACCGCAGCGTTGGCGAGAGGCGCGTTCGATGAGGAGTTGGTGACTTTGACGCTAAGCGATACGGTTTCGCCGGTCTGGTAGCTGCGCTTGTCCGGCAATGCCTGTATGTTCAGGTTGCTCACCTGCACCCACTGCTCGGCAAGGCCGACTTTGTTGTTGTTTGAGTTTGTACATGCCGCAACGACAGTCGCAGTCTGCGTGCAGTCCGTCTTCACGGAGACCACGATGGAATAGAATCCAAGGGCTGTGGGCATCGATATATTGACGGCGCCTTGTCCGTTGCTTATGTTGCCGGCGGCTATGCTAGCTGCCACGATGTTGCCGTTGGGGTCAAGCACGCTTATCGTTATGTTGCTGCTACCGCCGGTGTTGTTGGTGGAGTTCATTCCAATCAGCGGGTTCGCGGACGTGTTGTAGGCGAATAGCTTGCCTGCGACTGTCGTGCCAGTTCCAAACGTGAAGCCGGGAAGATCAAGCCCTACCGAGAAGTCGGAGAGTGTTATCGGGAACAGGGATGTCGTCGTGTATCTTATGGTGCCAGAGAGGTTCGTGGCGTTCAGGAGCAGGAAGTACTTGCCTGCTGTCAGGCCCAGGTCAGCGGACGGATTGAACGTCGTGGTGCCGAAGTTGTTGCCGTTGTATGTCAGCGTAACAGTTCCCAGCGCCGCAAGCGTGCGGTTGGTGTAGAGCACGCGGGCAGTCAAGTTTATGTTGGCGTTTGTCAGCGGCACGCCACCGTTCGTGACCGTAACGTTAAGGGCGTTCGGACTGGACAGGACGAGCGATGGGTTGAACTGTGGGCGTATCTCCCACTCCCTGCTCCTCGTCATCCGCAGGTGGGTGGTTTTGCCGGCTGTTATCGTGAAAGTGGATATGTTCAAGGTGGCGCCGCGCCTGCTGAACTCTATGTTCGGCTGTATCTCAAATGAGTAGTTGCCGGGCGGCAGCGATATCGTAACGTTCGGCTCGCCGCTTCCCTGGAAGCCGACAGTGTCCTTGATGGCTTGGCTCGATATGTCCAACAACGCCATTACCTTCGACGTGTTGCTGCCGTTGTACAGCAAGCCTTTAGTCTCGAACCAGAACCTGAAGTCCGCAAGCGTATCGGCCGTGCATTGAGTATTCGTTGGAACGTCTGTGCACGTTTGGACAGTGAGGTTAAGGTAACCGGGCGTCGTCAGGTTGCACTGTATGGCTGTCGAAACGCCCTGCGCCACGCCGGCCGTATCGTTAAAGCAGACGCCAATCGGAGCCTTCGCGGCGCCGAAGCCCTCGAACATGTTCTGGCTCTTGCCGAAGAGGTTGACAAGCACGCCGCCTGTTGGAGACAGGAACGGTACTACTGTGGTTGGAGGCGCTGTGATACTCTGGAATATCGAAATCATGGTGACCTTACCTGTCTTCGCGTCTATTGCAGGCCCTGTTCCCAACGTCTTGAACTTCGAGAGGTCGCTCATCACGAGCGAGGCGCCGTTCAGTGTGACGTTAACTTCCACACGGCCGCCTGCCTTGAGCGTCAGTGGCGGCAGCGCGGCTGTTGATCCTTGAGCGAAGTAACCCTTACCATTATTGTCGTCTGCAGTCGGGAAGTAGTTCGGCACGCCGGCTGCCGAAGTCTGGTTGCTTATTATGAAGAACTGATAGGTCGGGTTGAAGTATGTTCCGAACTCGTCCGTAACGCTCCGTGTGCTCGGGATGGTCATCGTAAAGCGGCCGTTGGCGTCCGTAACGGACGAGTTTATGAAGTTTATGCCGAAGCTGTCGCCGCTGAACTTGTTGAACTGGGCGTATACGACTGCGCCTGCGACCACAGAGCCGTTCTCTGCAACTACCTTGCCTACAACGTTCGTAAACGAGTCGTTCGCGAACGGCAAGGATATCATGAGGCCTGTCATGCCCGCAGACGGGAAGATTACGGGGAACGAGAATGTACCGCGGTTCGCTGTTGCCAGCGTGACGTTGTATATCTTGTTCTGCGTCAGGAAGAACGGCGGGGCGAAGCCATCGACAGACTGCGTGAACTCTGTTGCTCCTGTATTATAATCGGCCGCTGTTATCGAAGTGACGTTTATGGAACTGGGCGGGCTCCTGCCTGTGCTGAAGCCGAGGGCGTTGATGAATGTAACGGCCGAGGACGTCGACTGTCTTGCCTGTAACGCATACGTAACGTTCTGCAGTACCATAGCCTGCGCTGGCGTGACGTTCGCTATTGTGGTGTTTGAAGAGAGGAAGTCAAAGAACAGAAGCGTTGTTGCGCCAGTGCCGTTTATCGGGCAGTCCGGGGTTGGCGGACCCGGTGTGAATGATGGGAAGTTCGTGCCGTGGACGATGCAGTTGTTGCTGGGCGATTGGGAGGTCTCTCCAACACAAGCGCCATTGGCGATAACGCCAACGCAATGCTCTGCCCAGTATCCAGTTCTATTGTCCGTGGTTCCGGGCCCTTCGCTTATGAATGTTTTCGTGGCGTTGTTGTATTTCATCAGGAGAACGTTCGGCAGGACAGTGGCGTTGACACCGCCAGCGGTCAGCGTTTCTATGGCAACATAGTTTATTGTGAACATGCCCTTGTTGCCGATTGCTGCCAAAGAACCGTAGTCCGCGATAGATGCGTTCGTGGCGTTAATCATTATCGTTTTGTTGGTATAGGGCTGACTCGTAACGAAGTCGACGCAGCCACCGCCTGTATTCTTGCGTAGCCCTGTGTCATCGTTGTACGTGCTTCCGTTCTTGTACGTGGCTTGTGTGATGCCCCGGTTGGTGATATTAAGGGGGCCTGTTTCGTTGTTGGTGGCGAGAGATGCCGTGGCATTGACCCAGAAGTTGAAGTTCTTGACAATCGTCGCTCCGCCGGCACAAACGGTTACGGTCTGGTTGCCAGATGTGTTTCCGAAAGCGTCAGCCAGGCACCAAGGCTCATTGTTGGTGCATCCTATCGTGGCGCCTCCGCCGAACTCGCCTGCGTCCGCGAACGACGAAGAGAACGCAAGGGCTAGGATAACCAACGCACCTAATAGCAATATTT
>JACQIF010000044.1 GCA_016198635.1 Candidatus Aenigmatarchaeota archaeon | reverse complement strand
GCGGAGGTGCTTAACGGGTGGGATTCGAGCCAGCCGATTCCAAGACAGTAGCATATACGGCCTCGAGCTTATCCACAGAGTCCTTGAAGGAATACCGTCTGGCCTCCAAGACGCTGGCTGTTCTCATTCTTCGAATATTCTTGGACGACAGAACCCTGACTATGTTTTTGGCGAGGTCCTTTTCGTTGCCAGAACGAAACGTGAACCCGTTGTTTTCAATAAACTGGGACGCCGCGCTGGTTTTCGCGTCCGACACTATTATGGGTGAACCGCAAGCCATTGCTTCCAATATGCTCATGCCCTCAAGCTCGCAGTCGCATGCCGATACAAAAACGTCCGAGGCGCTGTAGTACCGAGGTTTCTCGCTTTCTTCAACAAATCCTGAGAATGTTACGCTATCCTGAACTCCAGTGTCCCTAACGAGTTTTCTCAGGCTATCCTCCTCGAATCCGGCCCCCACTACCACAAGATGGGCGTTTGGAACCTCTTTAACCACGTGCACCATAGACTTGACAATAAGGTCTATTCGCTTGTCGGAGTTTAACCGGCTCACCGACAGTACAATTCTCTTGTTTTTTAATGCGTCGCTTATCGCTTGTTTTCTCAACGGTTTGAAGAAGTCCGCCTGCACGCCGTTGCTTATCACTGCAATGGGCGCATGCACGCCTATTGACCTAAGATAGCTCTCCGAATACCGGCTAGGCGCTATCACATAATCGCAGTTATTGTAAAGGGAGGCTGCGTAACGGTTCAATGTCCTTTTCGTAACGTCTTTGTTGAACTTTTTTATCCCGGGCAGTATATGTTCCGGTTGGAAGTGGTTGGAAGCGACAACAGGAATCCCAGTTATTCTAGCGGCTGCAATTGCGCACCACCCAAGAGGCGTCGGTTCGCACACATGGACAATGTCCACGCGCTCCTTGATAAAACACTTGGCTATTTTGTATATATCGGGGATTACTATCTTGATGTTTTTGTTGGTTTGAGGGAAGGGGATTCCGTGAAAATAGACTATTTTGAGGTTACGGGGAAGTTTAATCTTCTCGTGGCCTTTTGTCCTAGACGTCATAACGATTATACTATAGCCGCGTTCGGCTAGCCCTGTGGCAAATCGTCTCGTGGATTTGTAAGAGCCTCCTGTGCCGAAGAAGCTGTCGATTATCTTTGCAACAACTGGTTTGCGCCTCATATATCATCCCTACCTCATCGGCGGGTAATATCCGTCAGTCTTTCCAAACAGGACCATCTTGAAGAAGTTTTTCACATGCGTATAAGGCGCCAGGAGAATCCACTTGCCCTTCAATCGGCGCCAGGACGTGACGACCATTGCATCGCGGAGCCACACACACCGGCCCAGCGTTCCCATCCGCAGTGAGAGGTTTATGTCCTCTCCTATACTAAACGCCTCTCTGAACCCTCCGGAGTTCTCAAATGCTTTCCTCGTACAGCCGAAGCACATGCCATAAAAGAGGGGCTTACCAAGAAACGAGCTGACACGAGCCGCGTTTGACACCAGTCTGTAGACGAATCGGGCATAGACAGGCCCATCAGAACTCACATTGCCGCAGACGCAGGCGGTGCCCCGTTTGAAAGCGCGTTGGATCACATCGAGCGCATTCGGTGCTAAGCGCGTGTCGGCGTCTAGGAAAAGCAGAATGCCGCCTTTGGCTCGGGAAGCCCCAAGATTACGGGCTTTTGATACTCCCCGCGGCCCGATAATAACATGATTCGCATATTTTTTGGCTATTGCGACAGTTTTGTCGGTAGAACCGCTATCCACCACTATGATTTCGTGGGGCGTCCTCTGTGAAGCTATGCTGTGCAGCGTGCCTTCTATGTACTTCTCTTCCTGGTAAGCCGGGACTATAACAGATATCATAAACCCGATGGCTCTTGTTATCAGCAATATAAACATGTATCCATCATTCAAATCGGTCTATTATGGAAAACGGTCTCTGGCAACTGCTCGTCCGCCGCGGTTTCCTCGTCCAGTCTTCCGAGCTTTATGGCGGCCTGGCAGGATTCTACGACTATGGCGTTATGGGAGCGCCACTCAAGCGCAGGTTCGAGGATACATGGCGCCGTTACTTCCTCTCGCTAAACCGCAACTTCCATGAGATAGACGGAGCCATCGTGCAGCCAGAGGACGTTTTCCGGGCGAGCGGGCATTTGGAACATTTTGACGATCCGATCGTGGCTTGCATAAAGTGCGAACACGCGGAACGTGCTGACCATCTCCTACAAGAGCACCTGAAGGAAAAATTTGAAGGTCTGAATGAGAAAGAGTATGACGCGCTGATAACAAAACACAAAATAAAATGCGCCCGCTGCGACGGAACGCTTGGCCACGCGTCGAAACAGAACCTGATGTTCCCTGTCACGGTTGGGGTGCAGAGCAAGACGCGGGCTTTCTTACGTCCAGAAACGGCCCAAGTCCCATACGTGAACTTCGCCCGCTCGTTCGAAGTGACGCGCAAGCAACTGCCTCTCGGGCTGGCGCTCGTGGGACGCGCCTTCCGGAACGAGATTTCGCCGCGCCAAGGCGTCTACCGTATGCGCGAGTTCACGCAGGCCGAACTGCAGATATTCTTCGATCCGAGCGCGCTGGACGCACACGAGGACTGGGACTCTGTGAAAATATACAGGCTGCGGCTGCTCTTTGCCAAAGACCGCAAGAAAACAGTTGAATTGACCTGCAGCGATGCAAACCAGAAGCACGGCATTCCGAAGTTCTATCTCTACCACATGGCGCGCGTCCAGCAGTTCTACCTCGATGTTCTTGGGGTCGCGCCGGAACGCTTCCGCTTCTATGAACTCTCCGATGAAGAGCGCGCGTTCTATAACAAATTCCACTGGGATGTGGAGATAGACGTCGCGTCTTTTGGCGGCTTCGCTGAAGTGGGCGGCATCCACTACCGCACAGACCACGACTTGAGCGGCCATGCACGCGTCAGCAAGAAGCCGCAAGAGGTATTCTACAATGAGCGGCGCTTCACGCCTCACGTGCTGGAGCTGAGCTTTGGCGTTGACCGAAACGTATACGCGCTTCTCGAGCTATCGTACAAAGAGGGCGAACGTACAGTTCTTGCGCTGCCACATACGATAGCACCTTACGATGCGGCCGTATTTCCGCTCGTCAACAAGGAAGGCATGGACACGGAAGCATTGCGCGTGCACAACGCACTCTCAAAAAAATTCCGTATATTCTACGACGATGGAGGCTCGATCGGCCGGCGCTACGCAAGGCAAGACGAGATAGGCACGCCTTTTTGCATAACAGTGGACGGACAGACAATGAAAGACCGTACAGTAACTATACGCAACCGCGACACGGGCAAACAGGAGCGCGTGAGCGTTGACGCGTTAGAAATAAAGATCCGCGAACTACTTGATTGATTTCTTGCCTAACCTATACTCGAAGTAAAATGCTGCCGGTGCTGTATAAGTCCAGACAGTGAAGAATAACGATGCAAGAAGCGTCAGCACGGCCCCGGCAAACGGTATCGTATCAAAGACCGTGTTCACTATGCTAGTCGCAATGCTGATCGTCAGTATGATGAACAGTATCTCGGCAAAACGGCCTTTGCTAAGAGCAAAACTGCGCTTAACGGCAGACCAACCGCGTTTTTTCTCCAGAACAACGGACGTTACAGCCATCCATGTCTTTGTCTGAACGTATAGTACAGCGAATAATGATGCAAGGAATGCCAGATTATCGGCCGTGGATGCCAAGATGCCCCTGAATACAACCGAAACAATGACTACGGCAGCCACGACTGCAAAAATCAAAATGCCGATTATGGCCTGCACCCAGAGAACAGGCAAGAGGTTGCGCTTAGCTACGTAAAATGCCGATGATATGTCCGGCTTCTTGTGCTTGGCGAACTGACTTGTAACATCCACGTAGAAAGCCTGCAGAAACGCCCCTGACACAAGGAACAGGATGGCCAGGAACAGCAGCGACGGACCCAGGACCGCAAGCAGCTGCAAAAGCGCCTGCGGACTCCCGGCAGACTGTAGAAGGCCTGCCAACGACAGTTCTGACAATGCAAGAGCTGTGAGCAGAACCGCCGCTGTAACAGGGATCCACGAAAGGACAGCGGGAAGAAGCGTCTTCGGGTAACGCCGCACTGCATGAAAAGCAAACTTCAAGACGTCCCCTGTCCCCATCCCTGCACCTGACATTTTTATACCGGACCGCTATTTATAAGCACTATGAAAGAGCGCTCGTTCCAGAAGTTCTTTTTGTTGCTTGGGCTGTCGCTTCTCCTCATAAACTATGTTTCTCATTTAGCGGTAGAACAGTACTCGCGGGAATTTGCCGCGCGGGAGTTCCTGCCGCTGACATTTTGCGAGAAGGACGGAGACGGTATATATATGATCACCACAGACGAACGCGATGTTTGCCCGCGTTTGGAGAGAATGGCCGATGTTGTCAATAACATCGACTGCACCAATCTCGATCAGGACCGGCGTACAGCCTGCAATAAGATGCTGTCTATACTAAGGGGCCAAGCGCAGTCGTGTACAAGCGGAAGTTATGCGCCTCCTGATTCCAACTACGTTAACGCTCTGTGCACATCCGTTACGCGTATGCCGTAGACGTATATGCCTTCGCTAAACTTGAACGTGTGGCTTACGTCAACGGACATGTCGCCAAGGAAACGCCGCGCCATCTCTTCCAGACTCTCCGCGTCACGGCCTTGCATGGGCAGGAACAACATCATCTTTCCGCGCGAGCGCAGAGCAGGCAACAGGCGCTCCACGGCTTGGAAGCAGCGTATCGCATCGAGCTCCAGTTCCTGCACCATCACGTCCACACGTGCGCGCGTCGCGGCCTGCACTTCGCCGGGTTTGATGGAAAACGGATTTGTTCCTATCACCGTCCCTTCGATAGGCGGCCTCTTTGAAGTTACGACGAACGGTTGGCCACTATAATCTCTCACAAGCATCGGGAACCCGCCGTCCCTCGTCTCGATGTGCAGCACGCTATCTCCAAGGGAGACAAAACCGACGGTCTCCTGAATCACGCGTGCGCGCCAGTAGGAGTCCGGCGCATCCAAACGCAGTTTCGGGTCGGCGTCTTCTATCTCTACGACATCCGTGCCGTCTGCCACCATTGTGCTGTCCTCAACGACGCGTCCGTTCACGCGCACGAGACCGTTCTCTATGAGGTATGCAAGACCGAGCTTAGAGCGAACTCTAGAAGAGAGAGACGTTTCGATGTTCACTACAACACCTTCTTCTTAATGACGTCGTCATTGTCGTCTATTCTGAACTTGCCGCTGCGGAACCCGGCCTGCATTTTCTCTATCTCCACAAAACGCTTGCCGTTCTCTATCGATAACGCTACTACGCCGCTGACCAGATAGCGCAGGTGCTCCAGATGCTCCTGTTTGCGCACAAGGTAGAGGCTCATGTAACGGAACTTCTCCTCGGCGGTTATCGTGTGTAGAAGATATTGGTAGAGCAGCTGCTGGTCAGCCAGTTCTATGATGCCGGAGAAGTTGTCAAAGACCGTACGAACGTTCTCCTTGAAATTAAGCAGCCTGCGCGCATCGCGGTATGCGGTGTGCATGGAGTTGAGATCCCTTGGGTCAGCTTCCACATAGCGCCAGCCAGCTTTCTTGTAATCTTCGGGCATCAGGAACGTCTCGTGTTCAGACAATCCGGCAAAAGGCGTGAAGCAGTCCACGATGACTATGGAGTCCTTGAAGTCATTGAGTTTTTTGCCGCGAGTTTCCAGGGCGTCGGCCAACTGTTCCAGTATCAGTTCTGGAGGGCGGGTGATGGTGAAATATATGCACGCTTCGCCTTTCAGGAGGCCTGCTATGACGAAATGCTGCCCAAGCCTCCATGGATGCGTCCCGTCCGGACCCATCAGAGCCAACGGCGCCTTCTTGGGCTTCCCTACCAGAAGACTGTCTATGCAAGGGATTCCTGTGTCTTCGACCGTTTCCTGAGTGGGCTGCATTACAAACTTGACCTTCTCGAGGCGCTTGAGCCCGACGCCAAGGCGCTCGAGGCTCGCTATGTCGCGGGCGAGCATTCCCATCCCGAAGAATGTCAATAGCAGCGAGAGTATGGTAAGGTTGAAGAGCAAATTGGTCCATGACGTCAAGCCGTTGACTACGGTTATCATTCCCATGGCGTTGAAGAACATAGATGTCGTGAAGCCGATGGTTATCGAAAAGGCGTATATGCGCCACCGCATCATCCTCTTGGCCTCGTAGAACCAGCTGAGTATGTAGAGCCATCCGCCGGCTATGATAGTTACGCCTATGAATATCTCGGCCAGTGCAAAGAGATCGACTGTAGTACCTG
>JACQIF010000001.1 GCA_016198635.1 Candidatus Aenigmatarchaeota archaeon | reverse complement strand
TGTCTGCTCTTGGCGAGTGAACGGTTCAGTATGCTGATATGTCATCGGGGGCATGCTTGTTGTATCTATGATTTATTGGCCGTCCTGCGAGAATCTCGGAGTAGTTTGGCGTTGTATTTTCGGGAACGTTATCTATTGTTGGTTCGTACACATTCACCCCTTCCGTCATGCCGTGTGTCACATATCCCAGCCTTTCCAGAACCCTAAGATGGTGAGTGACGGACGAACGAGAACGGATGCCGCATGCCTGTTGCAGTCCTTTTTGCGTAATCTTATGGCTGTTTCGAATGACCTCGAAGAGTTCTCTGCGTACTGGATTCCTGAAGGGGTCGTCGCCTTTGACTCCAACTGACTTATACGGGACCATATTTCATGCCTCTCTCCTGTTGTATTGTTGTGAGAACCTGCCTTCCGTCGTCTGTTACGTAATGGCGTCGTGATAGCTCGCTGACGAGGCCCAGGCGCTTCAGCCGCTGCACGTGCCACGCGATCGTCGGGTTCGAAAGGCCCAGTTCGCGTGCGATCCCCGCGCGGCTCTGGACAGATCTCCGGGAGCAGTATTCCAGAATCCTGACTGCGTTCTCGTTCGATGCGACAATGCGGGCCTTTGCCCTGAGCCTGTCTTCGGGGGTGTCGTACGCATAGTATCTCTCTTTGGAGCTTGCGTCCAGCTCTGCAAGGAGCCCGTCCTCTTCTAGCTTGTGCAACTGATAAGAAGCCGTGGTTCTGGGGATGCGGAGCGCGCTTGCGAGACCGCTGATAGACGAGCCCGGTTCCCTTGCAACCGCGTCAAGAATCGCCTTGCGGGTGTTTCCCATGAACGCCGTTCTTGAGGAAACTATAAATAGCTGGTGTCCGTTCTCGTGCTATGGCAGAGATACCACCGCAGGCCCAGCAGATGATCGTTGCGCTGCAGAACGCACAGCAGCAGCTGCAGGCTTTTGCGATGCAAAAACAGGCGTTCGTGTTACAAAGACACGAGACCGAACGTGCCATAGACGAGCTGGAGCGTACTGGCGAAAAAGATGATGTGTACCGTGTATCAGGGCCTATAATGATCCGTTCTACGAAGCAGAAGCTTCTCGAAGACCTGAAGGCGCGCATCGAGAAGATGGACGCCAGCGTCAAACGCATCACTGAAATGGAGAAGAAAACGGCCGAACGCGCGCAGGAGACCCAGGTGAAGCTGGAGCGCCTATTCTCACAGCCACAGGCGAAAGGCGCGGCCGGTTAACGCAACACCGTTTATAAATAACACTCCCCAAATCTAGCCATGGTCTTCATCCCTGACCCCCTGACGCTGGGCGACACGCTTTCGGCAGTCATACTCATCATAGCGGCCTCCATCAACTGGAAGGTCTTCCACATGTACTACCGCGCGTCTGCAAAACCAAAAGGCCGCTACTACCTGACGTTGGGACTCCTGCTCTTCGCCGTACTGAATCAGGGCCTTGGGGTGATTCTTATCTACAGCGGCCTCGTCACCGTCAACCTGACGCTGCAAAACCGCCTCACATACGTTCTGTTCGTGGTGCTCAAGGCCCTCGGCCCGATAGCGATATTCTACGCGAGCCTGCTGATGTACAACGAGGCGAAGAGATACGCGTAAGCTATTTGAAACTTTGTTGCCTATGGACAGCATGCAGAAAAGCTTCGACAGGCCTATGATACCAACACCAGCCGACTACAAAGCGTCTATCCTGAAGATTCTGGCAACGGCAAGCGAACCTGCAGAGTGCATCCATCTTGCATCCCGGATAGGGTTCTATGGCAATGTGTTGGATTTCCATTCCTGTATAATGCAGCCTATGATAGACAAAGGTTACGTCGAAGGTCGTTACGAAGGGCCGAAGACGCGTTACGCCTTGACAGAAAACGGAATGGGCTTCTACAAAAAGTGGCTGGCTCCAAAATTCGCGGACGGTCAGTCGCGCAGCATCAAATAGTACTTCTCAACAGCGCGCTTATCGATTCGCTCGTCAAAGAACGCGTGCGGTCTCGTCGCGCCGGAAAACGTCTTCGGGATATGCAGCAGCTCGTGTATTAGCGTGCGCGTCTGATCGTCGTGCGCCTGCTTATCAAAGTGCTCGTGCAGAACTTCTATGACGTAGTGTGAACGCACGCTAAGCGCCTTCTGCCAAACACGCGGCAACGACCATATGCGCGCGTACGCGCGCGCCTTCGATCCGTAGGAGCGGAAGCACTTCACGCGTGCGGGGTCTATATGTTTTAGACTGAGTCTGGTGACGAGGGCGTGTATTCTGCCTTCGATGTCAGGCGCATGCTCAAATCTCATGAACAGTCTTGGCAGAGTAAGAATAAAAATATCTCACAGGAAGTCGCTTTTCGTGACGATGCCGATGACAGAGCCTTTGTTTGCCACGAGCACCGCGGGCTGGCTGCGCAGCAGCGCTATGCACGCGCTGCGTTTTGTGCTTGGCGAGACAACAGGAAGCGGCTCGTCCATGATGTCGCGGACCTTCTTTTTGGCGATGTTCATGCTCTCGCTCAGCGCTTCGAAGAGCCGTCGTTCGGTCACTGTGCCGACGCAGAAGCCGTGGCGGAAAACCGGCAGTTGCGAGAAGCCTCTTTTCTTCATTACCCTTATCGCCCGCACGACGGTGTCGTCCTCGTTGACTGCAACGACCTTCTTGTGGGCGTACGCTGACACTGCAGGCTCTTCAGTGTGCTCCATCTCTTCCAACACGCCGGCCAGGCGCTCGACGTTGGCGTAGGACGGGTTGATGAAGCCTGCCTCGAGCTTTGAGACGAACGACTGGGATACGTTCGCGCGCGCGGCCAGCTCCTTCTGCGGAACGCCAAGCCGCTGTCGCCGTTTCCGAAGCCCACTTACTATTCCCTTAACATCGCTGTGCTGCATGGGAATACATGCGAGAGAGAAGAATATAACTGTGATTCCTAGAGGAATATTGGTTTCAGATAGCGTTTTATTTGGTGCAGTGCCAATGGCTGCATGCTATTCGGACGCGATACGCCGTTGCTGTTCGAGGACGTGCCGCCCACGGACGACAACTACGACGAGCTTCTCCCCCGCAGGATAGAGAGGTTGCGCACGCTCGCTGCAGAGGCGCATCTCGACGCCGTCAACGTACCGGATGTCCACGTCAATGAGGCGACCGTCGACGGCTACTGCACCGCCCTGCGGGTTACACAGCCACGGAGGTACGCGTCCGATATACACAGAGCGACAGGGATCAGGACAGTCCTGAACGTGGTCGTTCCATACTACTCCACAGACGAGCTCGAAAAAGAGTTGCTCGGCGCAAGCAGGGGCGGCATCCATGACGTCGTGCTTGTGGGCGGCGCAGGCAAAGGGAAGTACGTTGGTCCAAGGATTCCGGATGCGAACGCGTTCGCACGTCGTCTCGACTATCGCCCTCACGTAACGCCCAACATAGGCAACATCGCAGTGCCGACGCGCCGTGACGCAGTGCCGGACGAGCCGCAGCGCATCCTGCAGAAGGTGAGAACAGGGGCGTCGTACCTGACGTCCCAGATAGTCTATGAGGCCGAGAGCACAGTACGGCTTCTCGCAGAGTTGGACAGGCTGTTCGCAAGAGAGCACGAAAAGCCGCCCCTCTACTTCATTGGCGTTGCGCCTGTGACATCCGAGAGGGATGTGAAGTTCCTCCAATGGCTTGGCGTGAAGATACCGCCTCAGACCGAGAACGAGATACTATCGAGTGACGAGCCCTCAACCGCCTCTATGGCCCATGCCCTTGGCATATGCGACACTATCCAAACGGAAGTCAGGGAGCGCGGCATCAGAGTCCCCCTCGGCGTCCTTGTGGAGTACGCGAGCTACCACTCTTTTGACGCGGCGGCCGAGCTGGCCCAACAGCTTGACATAAAACGGAGGGAACGCGTCTTGCTTGCGTGAACTTCAACCCAGCTCTTCCACGATGTCCAGAAGCTCTGGCAGTTCGTCTATCGTGTAGTCGGCTTTGTATGGATACGTTTCGGGTTCCACTAAATGAAATACTGTCGTGAACCCAAGCTTTTTTGCGGCCTCGAGATTCTGCAAACGATCGTCAACGAAGACACACTCTCTTGCGTTCACGCCGAGACGCTTGAGCACGAGCTCGTAGATTTTTTTGTCCGGTTTTGCGACACGTGCCTCGCCGCTTATCACAGCCGCCTCGAAGTAGTCCTGTATGCCAAACCGTTTCAGCAGCACGTGCAACAGG